>NZ_CALMCQ010000018.1 GCF_937863175.1 uncultured Meiothermus sp.
TTTAGCTTAAGATATTTATATATAAAATAAATAATTGCAAGTCAGTAAACAATTGTGAAAAATCCAGGCCTATCCAGGGGCTACCCTGCATCTACCTACTACTGAACCCTGCATCCGTTGGGGTGGCCTAAAGCCAAGCTAGACCGGGTTTGCCAAATCCAGAGAAAGTCTACAGGGCTAACCCGCACCGTAGTTGACACGCTACCCCAGGGGAGGCCGAGCCGGAGGTAGCCCGATAGCTGGAGACGCTGACATGAAGGAGCCTCCTGTGGGCACCAGGCTACAGGAGGCATGGGTATATCGGGTTCTTTTGCAGTGCACTACCTGCGTTGGATCAGCTTTTTGAGGGCCAGGAACGCGGGCTCCCGCTCGAGCCCGGCGGTGGTGCCGGAGGTCAGCTCGAGGCTAAAGTTGATGTTGGCTGCTGGGGGCTGCACCAGGGCAAGCTGGCGGTTGACCCGGAATACGCCAAAGTAGTCGCCCCCGTCTACCTCACCGTTGCCGTTAATGTCCTTCCAGCCAGCCACCGCGTACTGCCCAGCCACCAGGGAAGCCAGGGCATAGTTGGCGGTGCGGGTGTCGGCGGTAAGAACCATGCCCCTGGATCGATCCACGTCAAAGTCGGTACCCGTCCAGAACAGGGCTGCCACAAAGGCGTCCTTAAGGGTGGGGAGGCTGGAAGTTCCGACCGTAAGAACCAGCGCTGCCCGCACGGTCTGGCCACCTGCACTGCCCTCCACGGTCATGGGATACTGGCCGGCAGGCACGTTGCCAGCCACTGTCAGGGCCAGGGTCGCGGTAGCCCCTGAGGAGGGGTTGGGGGTAAAGGTTCCGCCGACGCCGGAGGGGGCCCCTTGCAAGGTCAGGTTGACCGGTCCGCTAAAGCCACCCACCCGCTCGATCCCCACCACCACACTGGCGTTGCCGCCAGGGGCTAAGGCGAGGCTGCTGGGCGTGGCGCTCAGGGTAAAAGAACCCACCGGGGCGCCCCCTACTGCCTGGATAGCTGCCAGCGCATCCACCAACCCGGCTCCACAGTCCCCAGCAGTTATGCCGGGGGGTGGGGTGGGCCGACTGGGACTGGTCTCGCCCTGGCACTGGGTCTGGGTCAGTGGCCGGGCGGTGCGCCGCAGAATGTCCAGTGCTTCGGCTCGAGTGAGACTGGGGCGTGCACTTTTCATCAGGGCAATCAGCCCTGCAACGTGGGGGGCTGCCATGGAAGTGCCGTTGTAGAACTCGTAGTTGAACTGCCCGCTGGCGTCGCTTTTGAGTGGGCTGAGCACCCCACCTCCAGCCTGTACACCCCCTAGATTTACGGCCACATTCCCACCAGGGGCCATCAGATCAATGCGGCCACCAAAGTTGGAGTACGGAGCCCGCCCCCCCGATGGCCCGGTGGCCCCGACGGTAATGACCCCGCTACAGCTTGCCGGAACGAAGTTGGCGACATTTTCGGCGTTGTTGCCTGCGGCTGCCACAATAATGCTGCCCTGGGCATTAATCCGGTTGATTACTTCCTGATACAGGGGTATTTGTGAACAAGGACGGCTGCCGCCCAGGCTCATGTTGATGATGGCAGCCGGATTGGGGTTGGTCGGTACACCGCTAACGGGTAGCCCTGCTGCCCATAGCATGCCATCGGTAATGTCTATCAGATCGCCGCCCTGAACGCCCAGTACCCGCACCGGCAGTAGCCTGGCGCCCCAGCTCACCCCTGCCACCCCCAGGTTGTTGTCGCTTTGGGCCAGGATGGTGCCCGCCACGTGGGTACCGTGGTAGCTGCTCTGGGTTGGGGAAAAGAGATCGCCTGCATCCTCTGGATTGTTGTCGCGCCCATCGCCATCGCGGGCATTGCGGGGGTCGGAGATCATGTCGAAGCCGGGCAGAATTCGGTTGCGGTCGAAGTCGGGGTGTTGCAAAAGCTGGCCGGTGTCAATCACCGCTACCGTAACGGGGTTGCTCTGCCCCTGCTCAATATCCCAGGCCTGGGGCAGGTTCATGGCAGGGTAATGCCACTGGCGGCTGTAGAGGGGGTCGTTGGGTGTGCGCGCCGGATAGAAGCGGTAGTTGGGGTGTGCGTACTCCACATCCGCCCGGGCGGCCAGATCCGCAATGGCTGCCAGCGTACCCTGGGCGTCTAGCGAGGCTTTGTAAAGCGAAACCTGTTCCACAGAAAGGCCCCGCACACGCTGCAGAATTGCCCCACCTGCACGCAAAGCCTGCACACTTTGCACACTGACCCCTCCTTTAAACTTAACGATGATATCGCCCGGCACAAAGTCTGGATCTGAGGTCGGGGATGTGCCGGTTGCAATGCTGACGGTTCCCGAGATGCTGCCCCCACCTCCACCGCCCCCACCCCCACCCAGCACACTAAGCCTGAAGCTGGCAGTGTTGCTGGCTCCACCGCTGGTGCCACGCACCACTGCATCGTAGGTGCCGGTGGGCACCCCGCTGCTGGCGGTTAGGGTGAGCTGGCTGGTGGGGTTGTTGCTGCCCACCGAGGGCGGATTGAAGATGCCCGATACTCCCTGGGGCACGCCCTCGAGGCTCAAGACGGCGGTGTTGCTGGCGCCAGGCGAAAAGCTGGCCGTAACCGTAACGGTGGTGAAGCTACCCTGGGTTACACTACTGCCCGGCACCGAAAGGCTGAAGTTGGGGCTGCTGCTGTCGCCGCAGGCGGCCAGCAGCGCGAAGAACCAGAATATCCATCGAGGCATAACACCTCCTGCAAGGGGGCCAGCCCGATTGAACAAGGAGGCATTGCCAATCGAGCTGGCCAGACGCACCTACTGCTGGTTGTAGGTTGCGGGAACCGTGAACTGGGTGGGGGCGTTGGGGCGGGTTACCGTAAAGGTAAAGCGATACTGACCGCTGATCTTGAGGTAGCAGGTATTTGGGGGCTGCAGGGCCAGCCGCTCGCTGGGGATGGTGAGAACTCCACCGAGATTGACGTCGAAGTTGCCAAACGAATTCCCGATGGCGTGGGTGATATTGACGCTCAAAAGCTGGAGATTCTCGCTGGGGGCTGCCAGGAACTGCAGGCAGGGCCGGATCTGACCGTTGAAATTGCCGGTGGTCTCGAGGGCAAAAATGGTGATGGTGGGGTTGGCGGG
>NZ_CALMCQ010000019.1 GCF_937863175.1 uncultured Meiothermus sp.
GCCAAAACCAGGTCGGCCAAACAAAAAGTGCGGACATTCTTTCGCGCTTTTGAACGGGCCGAGACCCTGGAAAAAGGCGTCAGGATGCTGGAGAAATACTTCAAGCGGCGGGGGCTGCCCAGACCGCTGGAAAGCCAGCTCGAGGAAGTGGGCCGCAGGCTCATCAAAAGCTCCTCGCCCGAAGATTTGTTCCTGGCCATTGCCGGGGGTCGGGTTGCCCCTCAGCAGATTGCCCGCATCCTGGCCCCCAAAACGGAAATCGTCACCCAGAAACCCAGGCCGGTTAAGAACGAGCTGGGCATCCGGCTGGAGTCCAACCTCCAGGTGCCCATCAAGCTGGCCAGTTGTTGCAGTCCCGCCAAGGGCGACACCATCCTGGGTTACGTGACCCGGGGGCGGGGGGTCACCATTCACAAAGCCAGCTGCCCCAACATGCGCCGCCTGATGGAGCACGATTCGGGGCGGGTGGTGCTGGCCTACTGGGAAGGGCTGGGCCGGGTGATGCAGCTCGAGGTGATGGCGGATGACCGGGCCGGGCTGCTGCGCGACATCATGGATGCCATCGCCTCGATGGGCAAGAGTGCGATGGGCGTGAACTCCAACCCCACCTCCCCCCTCTCTTCGCTGTTTCGCATCAGCACTCGAGTAGACCTGACCGAGGGCGAGCAAAAAGCGCTGGACGAGCGTCTACGCAACGTAACCAACGTGCGCACCGTGAACTGGTCGCAGGTGCTGTAGAGTTTAGAGCGTGGATTTTCAGACGGTTCTTTCGGCAGCCAGAGCTGCCGCTTTGGAGCTGAGGGAGACCTGGGACGAGCGAATGGAGGTAATCCTGCGCTACTGCACCCAGAGCCCCGGCTGGGCAGCTTTTCACGGCTACGGTAGGAAGAAGGCCGATCCTGGCGACCTCGACAACATGCGGGCCTATCTGGCGGTGTATCTAGAGCGCTACTTCCGCGCACGCCAAGAACGCCTCGGGCTCAAAGAGGTGTCTACGGTGGCGGATCCCGCAGTAGACGTGATCCTTCGGGTCTTCGCCGGGTTAAGCGAGAATCTGGATACTGTAGCCTTGCATCACAGACGATCCATGGCTGCCGAGAATCTGCTGGGAGAGTTGCTCGAGCGCTACCTGGCCGAACGTTTGGAAACCCGGGACTGGGTTTGGTGCGCCGGAAACACCGCTCGAGCGGTGGACTTCTTGCGCAATGACCTCTCAGTGGTTCTCCAGGTAAAAAACCGCAGCAACAGCGAAAATAGCTCCTCCTCGGCCATCCGCAAGGGCACCGAGATCATTAAGTGGTATCGGGTCAACGCCTCAAACGGCAAAACCAACTGGGAGAATTTCCCGCTGGCAACTCGAGGAGACGATTTTTCTGAGGACGACTTCCATGCTTACATTGAGGCCTACGCCAAGCGAAGCTGATACCATGTCCGATATGAACCTGGCTCACGTCTCGCTTTTTTCCGGTGCGATGGGACTGGATTTGGGCCTGGAGGAGGCCGGTTTTCGGACCGTTGTGGCAGTGGAAGTGGATCCCAGGTCGCAAGAAACCATTCGACTTAACGCCGCCCGATTGGGCAGAAAAATTGCGTTGTTCGGTGACGTAACCAAGGTATCCGCTGATGACATTTTTTCGTCCACCGGGCTTTATCGGGGCCAAATCGCCCTGGTCTCAGGCGGCCCTCCCTGCCAGCCCTTCAGCACCGCAGGACGGCGCGGAACCGTGCAAGACCCCAGGGGCAGTTTGTTCCGAGATTTCTTGCGGCTGGTAAAAGACCTGCAACCCCGGTTCTTCGTGATGGAAAACGTGCGCGGGCTGTTGTCAGCCCCCATCCGGCATCGCCCCCACCTCGAGCGCAACCAGCAGCACCCGCTCGAGGCCGATGAGCTTCCTGGCTCAGCCTTTAGGGTAATCCTGGACGAATTTGCTCAGATTGGCTATAGCTTCGTCTATGGGCTGCTAAACGCCGCCGATTATGGCGTACCCCAGACCCGTGAGCGGGTGATCCTGATTGGCAGTCGCGACCACGAACCCATCGCTCTTCCTGAACCCAGTCACTCCGAACAAGGCTTTCGCCTGCCCAGGTGGCGAACACTGCGCGATGCCCTGCAAAACCTGGACGACCCAGCCCCACAGTACCAGCCCTACCCCGAGTCGCGTCTGCAGTTCTTGCGCATGATTCCCGAGGGTGGCAATTGGCGGAGCCTGCCGATAGAACTACGCCAGGAGGCAATGGGCGGGGCTTACCTCTCGGGCGGCGGGAAGGTGGGGTTTTACCGTCGCCTGGCCTGGGATAAACCCTCACCCACCGTCACCACCAGCCCTGCCCAGAAAGCCACTGACATGTGTCATCCCAGTGAGTTGCGCCCTATTAGCGTGCGAGAAGCCGCCCGAATTCAAGGGTTTCCCGACGACTGGCTGTTCGCAGGCGGGCTGGCCGACCGGTATCGCCAGATCGGCAACGCGGTTCCGGTGGGTTTGGGCTTTGCTATCGGAAAGGCATTGCAGCAAGTCATCCTGGGCACTCCCAGCAAGCCCACCCAGCAGCTCGAGCTTTTCCCGGCCTGAACCTTTGGCTACCACCGCGTTCGAATGCCCCTGACCTTCTGGATCGCTCTGCCAATCGCCTTCGCTGTCGGCCTTATCGCCGAGCGGCTGGGCTGGCTCAAGCCAGGCTCGGCCTGGGCTGGGGCGCTGGTGGGTGGGCTGCCGCTGTGGGCGGGCGGGATTCCCGCCGCACTGGCGGTTATTTTTTTCGTCGTTCTGGGCGCCGTCGCGAGTCGGCTAAACCAGAAGAGCCGTGACCGCTCCGGCCGCACCGCGTTTCAAGTGCTGGCCAATGGATTTCCGGCTGCACTGGGCATTGCGCTGGGATCACCCACCTTTTTTCTAGCTGCGCTGGCGACCGCCGCCGCCGATACCCTGGCAACCGAGACCGGCAGCCGTGCCAGGTGGGCCTGGCATCCGCTCAAAGGGCGGGTGGAGACCGGAACCAGCGCTGCCGTTAGCTGGCCCGGCACCCTGGCCCTGGTAGGAGGTGCATGGCTGTTTGCCCCGTGGGCGATGTGGCTGGGTGTCCCTGTACTTGCGGTTGTGGTTGGCGGGATGGCTGGCGCTCTGGCCGATACCTTGTTGGGTTTGTGGGAAGATCGCTTTGCCTGGTGGAGCAACGACCTGACCAACCTGCTAGCCACCGCGACCGGCGGCCTGGTTGGATGGATGCTCACCTAGAAGGTTTTTCGCTTAGAGGGCCCGCCCATTCCCAGTCTACGACGGCGGCCTGGGTGCTGTGTCGAGCCAATTCAGAAAAGCACTTCTGCTCGAGCAGAACAGCCAAAGGGAATATTCGCGTCATCCGGTGGACTTGCTCAATTTAGATGGTCGTGCAGAACCTCGAGCAGCCGAGAGACCTCGAGGGGCTTGGTCAGGTAGGCTACCGCGCCAAGCCCGACCTGGTGTTCTATCTGCCCTGGCGAGGCGTCGGCGCTTAGAATCACCACCGGAATCTGCCGGGTGCGCGGCTCGCTTTTCAGGCGCAGCAGCACCTCCTGGCCATCCATATCACTCAGGTGCAGATCGAGCAGAATCAGGTCGGGCTGGTGTTGTTGGGCCAGCTCGAGGCCCAGTTGGCCCCGCATGGCCGTCAGCAGGCGCAACTGGGGGCGGCGCAGCAGGATACTCTCCACCAGCCGCAGATTGGCCAGGTTATCCTCGATGTAGAGCAGGGTATAGCTTTCGGCCCTGACGGGGTCTGGCCAGGAAGGCTCTGGGCCCGAAGGGCTGGGCGCAACGGCTGCCTGGGCCCGGGATAGTTCAAACCAGAAGGTGCTGCCCTGACCCGGCGTACTCTCCACTCCCAGCCGCCCGCCCATGGCCTCGATCAGATGCCGGGAAAGGGTCAGCCCCAGGCCGGTTCCCTCGCTGTCGCGCAGCCCCAGCCGGTCGAAGGGCATAAAGAGCCGGTGCGTCATGCTGGGGGGAATTCCGGGGCCCGTGTCGTGTACATTAAACCGCAGCTTCAGCTCTGCCGTTGGGTGGCAGTCCAGGCCAACCTTTCCTCCTTCGCGATTGTACTTAATGGCGTTGGAGAGGAGGTTGAGCAGTACCTGCAAAAGCCGCTGGCGGTCGGCCAGAACCTGGGTGCTCGAGCCGGGTGTGCTGGGGGTCTCGATCTGAATCCCCCGCGCATCGGCCAGGGGACGGCTGAGCTGGACTGCCTCTTCCAGCACCTCGCAGACCAGAACCGGCTCGAGCGAGAGCACCATGCGGCCCGCCTCGATCCGGCTGATGTCCAGTATCTCGTTAATCAGGCCCAGCAGGTGGCGGCCCGCCAGCAGGATGTACTCCAGGCTCTGGCGCTGGCCGGGTTCGCTGAGCTCGAGTTCTAGGAGCTGGGCAAAGCCCAGAATCGAGTTGAGCGGGGTGCGTAGCTCGTGGCTCATGCGGGAAAGAAACTCACTCTTGGCCTGGCTGGCTGCCTCGGCGATCTCGCGGGCCTGGCGGTTCCGCTCGGCCAGCACCCGCTCGGTGATGTCCTGCACGGTGCCAAAGCGTTGCACCACCTGCCCGCTCGGGTCGCAGACCGCGTGGCTATGGCTGACCACATGTTTCTCCGCCCCGGCTGGGGTGAGAATGCGAAACTCGAGCTCAAACGAGTCCTGCTGGCCGACGGACCAGGCCGTGAGCTGCTCTACTCGAGGCTGGTCATCGGGGTGAATCAGGCCCCAGACATCCTCCAGGCGGGATACCTGCTCCCTGGCCACTCCGTAGATTTCACATAACTCCTCGGTAAATGCCACCTGGTTGGTCTGCACGTCCCACTGCCAGCTCCCCAGCCTGGCAATGCGCTGGGTCTCGCGCACCAGAACCTCGCTGGCCCTTAGGGCCAGCTCTTGCTGCTTGTACACGCTAATGTCCTGCGAGGTGCCGAACAAACCAATCACCGCCCCGCTGGGGTCGTGAATGGGCTCGCTAACCTCGCGGATGAATTTGACCTGCCCATCCGGCAACACAATGCGAAACTCCAGTTCCAGCGGCCTGGCATTGGCAAGCTCCTCGCGGTTAGCCTGCTGCAACAGGGGCCGGTCGTCGGGGTGGACACACCGCAGAAAGGCCTCGAAACTGTGGCCAAACTCCTCCGGGCGCAGGCCAAATATCCGGTACATCTCCTCCGACCATTCCACCTGGTCGGTGTCGAAATAGTAGTACCAGTTGCCCACCCTGGCCACACTCTGGGCTGCTTTCAGGCCGGCCTCGCTCTGGCGCAACTGCTGCTCGAGCCGCTTGCGCTCGGTAATATCTTCCTTGATGGCAACAAAATGGGTGATCTGGCCCAAAGAGTCCCGCACCGGGGTTATCTGAAGGTACTCGTCGTAAAGGCTGCCATCCTTGCGTTTGTTGACCAGTTCGCCGCGCCAGGGAAGGCCGGCCAGGATGGTATCCCACAAATCCTGATAAAAGGCCGCGCTCTGCAACCCCGACTGCAAGATTCGGGGGTTCTGGCCCTGGATCTGCTGCACGCTGTAGCCGGTCAGGGTCGAAAAAGCCCGGTTGGCCCACTGGATATCGCCGTTCCGGTCGGCAATCACAATGGCCGTGGAGGATGCCTCCAGCGCCGCTGCTTGCAGGCGAAGCTGTTCCTGGTCTAGCCAGCTCTGGGTGATGTCTTCGGCGATGCCCGCTACCCGCAGGCGGTGCTCGCCTGGGCCGCCCGTAGGAAAGGCCCGGTCGCGGATCCGGCGCACCGTGCCGTCGGGCCGCAGAATGCGGTACTCCTGAACGCCTTTGCGCTGCTCGGCGGGTAGGGCATAGGCCGCTTGGACCCGGGCGCGGTCGTCGGGGTGAAGGGTCTGGTAAAAGAGCGACCCGCCCTGGAGGAAGTCGCCCACAGGCCGGCCCCAGACCCGCTCAAAAGCCGGGTTCAAATAGGCCAGCCGCCCATCGGGGTGGTTGATCCAGACCACGTCTTCCAGGTTTTCGGCAAACGAGCGGAATCGCTCCTCGCTATCGCGCACGGCCTGTTCGGCCCGTTTGCGCTCGGTGACATCCTGCACCAGCACCAGTCTGGCTGGCTTGCCGTCAAAGAGCAGCCGGTGGCTGACGACCTCCACATCCATCAGGGCGCCATCGCTTTTCTGGTGCCGCCAGCCGCCAGCCTCTACCAGGTCTGTCCTGGCCTGCTGCATATAGTTCAGCAGCCGGGGCAGTTCGTCTTTTGGGCGGATATCGGCGATGGTCATCCCCAGGAATTCGGTTCGGGAGTAGCCATATTTGTGCAGGGCAGCCTGGTTCACCGCCAGAAAGCCCAGGGTATCCAGGTCGTAGACCCACATCGGCTGGGGGTTGTTTTCAAAAAGCAAGCGGTATTTCTGCTCGCTCTGGTGCAGGGCTTCTGCGGCTTGCTGGCGCTCGGTAACGTCGAGGTGAATGCCAGATATCTGCAAAGGCAGGCCCGCAGCATCGCGCTCCACTACCCGGCCCCGTACCAGAATCCAGCGCCAGGTGCCGTCCTTGGCCCGCATTCGCTGAAGCAGATCGAAATGCCCTACTCCCCGCTGCAGTTGCTCCTGGTGCAGCCGCTGGGTTAAGCGCAGGTCGTCGGGGTGCAGCAACGACTCAAAAAAGGCCCGGGTCGGCTCGACCTCCTCGGGGGCATAGCCCAGCATGGTGGCCCAGGCCCGGTTTACCCGGTTGGTTCCACGGCGAAGGTCACTCGACCAGGTTCCCACATTGGCAGCCTTCAAGGCCTGCTCGAGTTGCTCAATTCGTTCATGCAAATCGGCTTCGCTCTGTTGGGTAGAGGGCTGCAGGTGAACGACCCAGAAATCGGGCTGGCCCTGCGGATCTTGGACTACCGACACCCCCAGGCTGACCCACAAGGGGCTACCGTCTTTGCGTGCAAAGCGGCTTTGCAGTTGAACGGACTGCTGGCTATCCAGGAGGGTTTGAAGATCCAGTGGCTCGTCGGGATGAAGGAGGTTTTGCAGCGTCTGGTGCTGAAGTTCTTCTGCGCTATAGCCCAGCAGCCGACAAAACGCGGGGTTGACCTCGAGCCAGCGCCCCTCTCGGGACAGTATACCCATTCCACACTCAACCCGGAGGAACGCTGCCAGGCACAGTCGTTCGCGTGAGGGTAGCGGAGCCTTGCTTGAATCGTTCATGGCACTCCTCAACTCCTGGCCTGCTTGCGAAACCCTGGCAACAGGAGGTCGCCTTTGCGGGCATGCTCGAGAAACACTTTGACCACCCGGGGGTCGAACTGGGAACCCGCCTGACGCTCTATTTCAGCAATGGCCTCCAGCTGAGACCAGGCCCGTTTGTAAGGCCGCTTGCTGACAAGCGCATCGAACACATCCACCACGGCAACAATACGGGCCTCGACTGGAATGTCTTCGCCGTTGCGGCCATCGGGATAGCCGCCACCGTCGTAGCGCTCGTGGTGGGAACGGGCAATGCCTTTGGCCATCTGCAGGTGAATAGACTTTCCCCCTTCCAGCAGCGAAGCCCCCACCACGGTATGGCTTTTCATGACCTCAAACTCTTCTGGGCTAAGCCTGCCCGCTTTGCGCAGGATTGCATCGGGTATCGCAATCTTACCAATGTCGTGCAGGGGGGCTGCCTGGCGAAGCACCTCCACCATCCGGGCTTCCAGACCAAGGGTCTGGGCGATTTTAGCGGCATTCTCGGCCACCCTGTGCACATGTTCTCCGGTATCGTCATCGCGGAATTCCGCTGCATGCGCCAGGCGGCGCAGCACATCTTGGTGGGCTTCCTGAAGCTCTAAGGTGCGAGCCTGTACAGCGGTCTCGAGGCGCAGGTTTTCGTCTTTGAGTTGCAGGTGCAAGATGCGGGTCTCGAGCAAGCGCCGCGCCCGCAGTACAACTTCCAGCAGGTCGAAAGGTTTGTGGAGGAAGTCTTTGGCTCCCAGATTCAGGGCGCGATGCTTGGCTTCTGGGGTGGTATCAGCCGTAAGAACAAGAACCGGCAAGTATTCCCCATTGGGCAGATACTCCGGTAAGGACTTGAGGATCTCAAAGCCATCCCGGTTGGGCATGTGTAAATCCAGCAGGATCAGGTCAGGCTGTAGCTTGTTTAGAAACTCCTCGACTCGAGTCGGATCGGTGGTTGCATACAGGCGGGTAAAGCCCACGCGCTCGAGGGTTCGTTGCAACAGCGCGACATTGGCCGGCTCGTCGTCAACAATCAAAACATTCATACTTTCCAGTTTCATGGATACCCCATATCCACAAATGCGGTTATCAATGTAAGTCAAATTACCAAAAAGTCAAGGTTAGAAGCCGCAACCAGACAACACGGTCTTCGCGCAGAGGCCAGCTTTGTACCAAACTCAGCCGCGAAACCCCCCGTCCCGGCTGGGCAGGTTGGGGACTTGCCGGCACACTCGGGCCGTGGCACTACAGAAATATACCCGGGTCAGGCGTCCCGAGCGCGAACCCGGCCTCCCCCGGGTCTTAGTAAATCTTCAGGATACTCCAAATTGAACCAGGGGCCGGGTTATTTGAACACCCCTCTCAAAATACCGCCGCAGTTATGCCGATTGTTCGGATAATAGCGATCCAGACGAAACTCTTTCGATTCACCCGACCCGAGACCGCTCGAGCCCGACTTCGGGTATCTCCGGGTCAATTTGGTTGGAATTTGCCTCCAGGACGGATCGGGACGACTTTTTGCAGCACCGTCACTGCCTCGGCACTAAACAAACCGATACCCCTGTTCGCTCCGCCCTACACTTGGCGCGGGAGGTCAATCTTGCAGACCGTTTCGCTTTCCAACTTACCAGGGGCGTCCATCGCACCCGGAAGAGAATGCGCGCTCTGCACAGGATTAGCGGCGGCGACGAGGACTGTTTTGCGGGATATCGAGAATAGTCGGAGCCTGTGGTGCAGTCCGGTTCAAGGAGGCTGGTTCGGCCCTTTGCTTCCGGACACGATATCTCTTTTGACAAGCTATGCCGTTGGCGTAGCCACGTTCGGAGGTGAAGATCCGTGAGTCCCAATCTGGGCACCAGGGGAAACGGGGAGCCAGTGGTGCAACCGACCGAACGCAGTTGCGTTGCTGTTGGTCGCAGGACGGTTCGTACCCGAAGAAAGCCACCAGACATCCTGGTGGCCTTGTTGGCCGTGCTGGCTCTGAGCGCTTGCACATCTGCCCCAAGCCCTTCCGTTTTTATCGCGCACCCCCAAACCTTGCCTTATATGGGCGGGCAGGTAGACCTCAACTGGAGTATCGAGGGAGCCAGCCTCTATACCCTTCGCAGCGAACCTCCACTGCCGGGCCTCCCCCTCCACACCACCCACTCTTCTGCCCGCATCCAGGTGAAAGGCCATACCAACCCCAGCCCCCAAAGCTATCGTTTGATTCTGGAAGCCAACACTTCCAAAGGCATCCAGCGCCTCGTCGTCTACCTCCGCAAGGATGGATCGTTGGCTTGTCCGACCAGGGTTGGCCCCCAGGCCCAGCTTCCCATGGCTCGACCCGAAGTTCTCGAGGTGGGGTTGGGCCGTTTTGACGTACCGCATGTGCCAGGACGGCTGATCGCCTATCGCAAGAACAGTCTGAGCCTGCAACACCATTCTGCCAGCGCACAACGCCTGGGGGCCCAGTGGGTGCAGGATCTGGGAGGTGGCTGGAGCCTGTATCGCACTCCACCTGGGCAAGAAGCCACGGTGGCCCAGCGTCTATACCAGCAAGGTTGGAGCCAGTATGTGCAGCCCGAGTACCTTTACCAGCCCAATAGCCTGCCTCTGCCTCCCAATAACCGGAGCTATCCGCTAGAGCAGGCCGCCTTGTTTCAGCAAATGAACTTTGAGGCAGCCTGGCAACAACTGGAAGTTGGGTGTGATTGGCCGGTGATTGCCGTGGCCGATACCGGGGTCTATACCCAGCGGGGCGACCTGGCCCCCAACCTCACCCCACCCCGTAGCTGGCTGGATGTGGTGGGCAGCGATCTGGACTATCCCCACCCGATCCAGGGAGTTGTCCAGCCGCACCCCGGCACTGGAGCCAGCCACGGAACCCAGGTGGCGAGCATTATTGCGGCTACTACCAACGATGGCTCGGCGCTGGCCGGTACAGCTTACAACCTGCTGCGGGTGCTGCCCATCAAGATTTTCGACGCGGAGCGGCGGGCCGGTACCCTGCAACTGGCCCAGGCGCTGGAGTATGCCGCTGGCGCTACCCAGATTGCAGGCCGGCTCTATACCAACCCCACCCCCGCTCAAGTGGTGAACCTGTCGCTTTCCATCTCCCAACCAGGGTTTCGTGACCTCTATCTCGAGCAGGTGCTCGAGCAAGTGACCCAGCAGGGCTTGATTGTGGTGGCCTCGAGCGGCAACGCAGATCTGGCCAGGGTGGGCTATCCTGCTTCCTCTCCTTTTGTTATTTCAGTGGGTGCAACCGATGGGAACAGAGAACGGGCTCAATGGTTCAGCGGCTTTGCTTCCAACTACGGTCCCGAGCTCGAGTTCGTCGCTCCTGGTACCGGTGTGCCGGTAGCCTACGGACCAACCAGTGGCGACTATGCCCTGGCTTATGGCACTTCCGCTGCGGCTCCTTTCGTCAGCACCACCATTGGGCTGTACCTCTTGCAACTGCAGCGGCTGGGCACCTCCTACGCCGGCAGCCCGGGTGAGTTTCTGGCCCAGGTGCGCAGGTGTTTGCAAAGCGCTGCGCAACATGGCGCCGCATGGAACAGTCAGGTCGGTTTTGGGCTCATTGATGTGGCCAGAGTGGTAGACCCAGGCAACCCAGTTTGCTTTCCCCAGGAGAACCCATGATTCACGATCCCACACGACACCACCAGTTTGTGATGTTGTTCGAAATTAAAAATGCCAGTCCTGCCAGTCTTTCTTCGCTGTCAAACCCCCTGTCACTGGCCCAGGACGTGCGCTACGGGTTGGTCATGGAAGAAGCCCTCCGACAGGCCCTCAATCTATACCTTCAACAAAAACTGGCCCTACCCATACTGAAAAATCGGTCGCCCCTCGTTCTCGATTTTAGCCCAGAGAGCAAAAATGCCCTTTGTAAGCAGTATTACAACCTGCGAATGTTTGGGGTCACCGACTCCGCAGGGCGCACCCTCATCCCGGGCCCGGTGCGCTTATCCCTGGCCCGCTCCATTGACCCCATTTTTCCGCTTTCCTCGGGGCGCAACACGGCCTATGGGCTCTACCGCATGCACGGGTACTACCACCCCAACGCTGGAAAGGAGAACGGGGTGAATGCGTCCGATCTGGAATCGCTCTGGCAGGGACTCTCTAATTTGTTTACCTCCGGCACCACCAGCTGGCCGGTCGCGTCGGCCATGCGGGGCCTGTGGATCTTCACCCACGAAACCAGCCCAGCCGAACCCATCCGATCCCGGGAGCTATTCAACCTGGTACAAACCCCAGCCCTGAGAGGCCAGGCTGGAAAATTCGAAGACTACACCATCCACTACCCACCGCCCGGTCACCTCGAGGCCGTGCCTGGGGTGTGCCTGACCTACCTGGCTTGAGGTCTTTATGAGTAAGAGTCTTCAGGAAACCGCTTGGTCAGCCGTAGCCCAGGCTCCATGGGCATGGCTTTTTTTGGCGCTGGTGGCTACTGGGACTGCCCTGCTCTTTACCCCGCTGGAACCCTACCGCCTGGTCTGGTTGGCTCTGCTGGTAGCGGCCCTGGGGGCCTACGGTCTAAAACCTGGCCTTATCACCGCACTTGCCGTTTCGGGAATCGATCTGCTGGTGCACAGCAGTTCACAGGTTTTTACCCTGGGGTCTACCCTGGGTCTCATGGCGGTCGCCTGGTCTTCGGATCGGGTGCGGCGGAGTCTAGCCCGTGCCTCCCAACAACAAGCCATGGCAGCAGGCCAGCTTGACCTGCTGGTTCGAGCCTTGCATGTCCTATCGGAGATTTCCAGCCGCGAACAGGTATTCGAGACCATTCCGGGCCTGCTCGGGGGATCCGGTGAGGGTAACCGCCTCTGGCTAAGGCAGCAGGGAAGGCTGTTGTCGCTCCCGGCGACCCACCCGGGCCTGGACGATGCCAGAGTCCACACCGCCGTTCATCAGGCTTACCAGGAGCAGGTGGTTGTATACCAGGTATCGGATCGCACCAAGCAGAGCCATCTTGCCCTACCCCTTTGCCAGTGCGGTGAAGTGGTTGCGGTCCTCGAGTTAAGGCGCACCAGGCCTTTCTCGCCCGGCGAGCGCGAGGGTTACGAGCATTTTGCTCGAGCCGTAAGCGACCGGCTAACCTGGGTTGCGGAGCGGGCCGAGGCCCAACTACTGAACCAGCTTTCCACTTCGCTGGCTTCGGCCCAGTCGGTATCTGGGGTCGCAAATCGGGCACTGGCCCTGCTAACCTCCTCGCTGGGAGTGCAAAGCGGCATGATTTTACGGCAGCAAGGTGACCAGATACGACTGGTTGGTAGCTTCGGTGTAGAAAAGCTGGTAGATGAGGCCTGGCTGCAGCAGCAGTTTTCCAATGCCGACTGTCTGATCTGGGAAGTCTACCGTACCGGGCGGCCGGTGTTTGTGGAAGATTTACCCCAGGATTTCTCGCATACTTCGGCTGCTATGTATCTCCATCGAAGCCTGGTGGTTCACCCGGTTGCGCTACCGGGTGCTTCACGAACTCGAGTAATGCTGTGTTTGACAGACCCGCAGCCACGGCAGTGGCTCCATTCCGAGCGGGAGCTGCTGGCTCGGGCCTGTCGGGCTGTGAGCCTGGCCATGGAAGGCGCGATGGCCCGTGAACGCCTGGAAACCGTGCTGGATTTGTCCAGGCGGGCTTCCCTGAACAACTCCGAACTCCTCTACCATCAAGTGCTGTCCTCTGCGGTGGAACTGATCCCTGGAGCTGGAGCTGGCAGTTTGTTGGTTCGAAAAGGCCAGCGCTTCTACTTTCAGGCCACGGCAGGGTATGACCTGGATAGCCTGACCAGTGTCTCGTTTAGTGAAGCGGATCATCTGCGCTGGTATGGTGGCGGGGTGGACGCATGGCAGCGCGGTGAGGCCCGCATCCTGTCCGACGACCAGGTCTCCATCCAGGAGGCAAGCGCCCGGAGTGCATCGGCTCCGATTGACCGCACGCAAGTAGAGCAGATTCGGGCCAACCTAGCGGTTCCAATCCTGTACCAGGATGAGGTACTGGCGCTGCTAAATCTGGATAACTGGCACGACAGTCAGGCTTTTGGCAGTGATTCGCTCGAGGCGGCCCGCTTTTTTGCCACCCCGGTCGCAACCCTGCTCCATGAGGCCCATACCCGCCAACGCCTGGAAGAAGCAGCCCTGACCGATTCCCTGACCGGCCTTGCCAATCGTAGAGCCTTCAATGTTTTTATTGATAGAGAGCTGATCCGCTCCAAACGGTATGGCCAGCCGTTTTCACTGCTCTTTCTGGACTTACAGGGCTTCAAGACCATCAACGACCAGCTAGGACATGCTCAGGGAGACCAGGCCCTGGTACTTGTGGCCCATGCCATGCGTCAGGCCCACCGCAAAAGCGACGGCTTATTTCGCTTCGGAGGCGACGAGTTTGCAGCCCTGCTCCCCCAGACTTCAGCAGAGCAAGCTGTCCAGGCCGCACAGCGGTACGCCAGTGCGATCCAGCAAATTGCCATCGAGGGCCTCGGCCTGGGGGTCAACATCGGTGTGGCTGCTTACCCCCTGGATGGAACCGATAGAGACATGCTGATGAGCCTGGCTGACGAGCGGATGTACACGGCCAAAAACCGCAAAATCAGTATTGTGCACGAGCCAGGTCTGGTAGGTGGTTAGCCACCAGGGCTCGAGGGTGTCGCGCTCCATTTCAAGCTTTTTACAGATAGAATACCACCCGCGACTGAGTTTGAAATGCCGTACAGGGCAGGTTTTTTGCCCCGCATTGCGGGGGCTGTGGCCCTTCTACTTGGAGCGGAGAAACCACAAAAACCAGAAGGCTCAAATCTTGCTTCCATCTAAACGGTATATTC
>NZ_CALMCQ010000020.1 GCF_937863175.1 uncultured Meiothermus sp.
TTCCGATCTCGGCGGCCCACCCGGTCGGAGATATAGCCCCAGATGGGTGGCCCAACAAAGGCCATCACCGCTCCAATGGCAAACAGTATTCCCAGTTTCGTAGCCCGTTCGGGCTCGGGGACGAGTTCAGCAACCCTGGCCGGCAGCAGCACCAGCAGAATGAGAAACCACTTGAAGCTGGTAGCAAACCAGTAAGAGGAAACAATCAAGTACCAGAGGTTGGTGTGGGCAAGCATCCCGCCCAGTATACGGGGGTAAATGAGCTAAAAAAGCAAACGCTCGGGAAGGGTTCTCGGCTGGCTTTGAGTTGGGCAAGGGGCCCAGTTCATGATCGAGACCCTACACCGCCGCCAGGTCTTGCATCTGCGGCAGATTGGCGTCCAACCTGCCCTCCCGCACAGCATCTGCCAGGTTCGCGGGGAATTCCTGAACCAGATCCACTCCATCGGTTGAAGACACTCGAGGCACTTGAGGGTGTGCGCGGGCGGCGGGTCAAGAGGTTCCGATTTGCGCCGCAACGAAGCCGCGATCTCCTCCCAGTGATAGGGCGGCCCCTGATGGAGGTTCTGGTTATCCTCTTCCTCGATCTGACGCATGTCCTCGATGGTGTGGTGACGATCCCCGCCATAGCCGTTCCACTGGTCGGCCCAAGCCTGTAGCTCGGCATCGGTCAACACCCGACCCGTCTCGAAGTCCAGGGTCTCGGCGAAGAGGTTTTGCAGCAGGTCTCGAGCTAGGCGGCTCTGCCAGTACGGCTGCTCGTACTCCTGTAGACCAGCCTGGTAAGCCTGGTGGTCGGTTCGGTTCCACAATTCCGGAAAGCGTTCCTTCAGATTCTCGTCGCCGGTTAACGCCCCGTCTAACCAGATCAGCACACGCTTGCGGCCTCCCTCGAGGCCGGTCACTTTGTATCGGGTCATCGGATGCTTATTTTAGCATTTTTCGCCTTGTCAAACAAGGCTTTGTACTGTCCTCGTCGGCATTTTCGGAGTTTGGGGTTGCCGGGGCTGGAGGGTTGAGGAGGTTTTCCACATCACCCTGCTAAAGAAACACGTGGGGTACTGGTGTATAAAAAGAGAACAATTTTTGACATAAAAAGAAAACGGTACTACCCTCGAGGCATGACTCCCGCCCTGCGCCACACCCTGGTTGAAGGCCACAACCCCCAGAGCGGGCGTTTCGACGCCATCCGCCTCGCCAGGGCGCTGGGCCTGAGCGTCCCCGAGATGGCGGGGGTGCTGGGCTATACCCCGCGTGGGATTCGGGCCAACCCCGACTCTAAGAACCTCCAGACCAAGCTGGGCGGGTTGGTCGGCCTGGTGATCCGCCTGATGGAGGAGCTGGACGGCAGCATGGAAAACGTCCGCATCTGGCTGCACGCCCCCCACCCCGACCTGGGCGGCGTGCCCCCCTACCGGACGATGCAGCAGGGCAATTTCGAGGCGGTGGAGACCCTCATCGCCGCGATGGAAGAGGGTACCCCACTGTGAGGCCCAAAAAGAAGCTGCTCGAGGCCCTCCGGGGCCTCGTTCTTTCGCCCCCCCAGGGTACCGCCTACCGCCTGACCAGCGTCCAGTACATGACCAGCCCGCTCGCCACCACGGGCGCACTCAAGACCGGCGGGAGGTACAACAAGAAAGGGCAATTCGCGGCCCTGTACCTGGCCGACACTCCCGCCACCGCCCTGGCCGAGGAACAGATGCTCAAGCTCACCGACCACCGGCTGATCGGGGTCAAAGGGCCGCCCAAGGTGCTGGTCTCGATTGACTACCATCTGCAAACGGTACTGGATTTGAACGACCTCAGGGTGCAAGCCGCGCTGGGCACCGACCTCGAGGAGCTTCGGGCCGAGTGGGTGCTCAAACAGCAGCGGGGGCAGCACATCCCCACCCAAGACCTAGGCGAGGCGGTGTACGAGCTGGGGAGCGTCGAGGCCCTGTGGGTACCCTCGGCGCGGCTGGCGGGGGCCTCCAGCCTGGTGGTGTTCCCTGATTAACTGAAGCTGGGAAGCAGCCTCACCCTCTATGATCCAGACGGGTTGTTATCCCT
The DNA here is from genome assembly GCF_937863175.1 of uncultured Meiothermus sp. GTDB lineage: Bacteria > Deinococcota > Deinococci > Deinococcales > Thermaceae > Meiothermus. Next base: position 2,050 of record NZ_CALMCQ010000020.1, read on the forward strand.
TTCAAAGGTGGGGCAGTAGCCATCCCAGGCATTCGGCTGGGCGGTTTGCTAAGGGGCAAGGTCAAACGAGAACACGGAGCTTTTGCAGCCCCGTGTTTTTCTTGCACTGGTTTGGCGGGCGCGGCAGGATTCGAACCCACGACCTACTGATCCGTAGTCAGTCGCTCTATCCAACTGAGCTACGCGCCCTGGCGTGCACTGGCGACCATCACCAAATGCGTCCTGTAGCCTAGCATAGGCGCTCAAAGCTGTCAATCGAACCTCAGCCCAAGGGGTGACAAGCCCTGCTTGGTCTCGCCCCCTGGCCCCGAGGGGTGTCTTGCGCACACCAAGAGAAGCTGACCCCCGGATCCGGGAGTCAGCAAAACCCCTGCAAAAGTGTCTTTACACCATCGGATTTTCTATGTCTTACGCAACGATTCGCTATCGGCCATCAACCTGCAAGGAGTCGAGTGGGGGGCGATCGAAATTCAGGCTCGCGCAGCCTCGAGGCTCCCGTAATGCGTCCACCAGGGCTTGGCGCCTTTGGCCAGCACTTCGTTGAGCATCTGGATGTTCTTCACGCCCTGGTCGGAGAGCCAGTCTTCCAGGGCTTTCCCGCCCTGTCTGGCATAGATCGGAATACCGTCCTGCCAGGTGGCCCGTCCACACAGCACACCGCTGAAGGGTACGCCGGCTTCGGCAGCCATCTCGAGCGATTCGCGGAAAACCGCATCGCTCACCCCTGCCGAGAGGTAGATAAAGGGCTTTCCAACAACATTTGCGGTGTCCTTGAGTTGCTGGATGGCCTGAGTGCGGGTATAGGCTTCCTCGCCCTTAAAGCCGAGGGTGCCGCTGGTGTAGGCGATGTTGAAGGGCAGCTCAACCTTGAGCACGTCCACCCCATAACGGTCTTTGGAGAACTCCTCCATGTACTTCGCCACGTAGCGGGGCTTGGCCCTGGCGAGCTCGAGGCCCTCGCCGAGTCTGTCGTCGTAGGCAATGGGCTCCAAGAAGAAAGGTACTTCCAGCGCTGCGCACTCGGCCCCCACCCGCTCGATGAAGGCGTGCTTGATGGTATTGACTTTGGCATCGTCCTCGGGGTTGTAGTAGAGCAGAATTTTTACGGCGTCGCCACCGGATTCGACTATGCGCCGCACACTCAGCTCGGGTAGCAGGTCGGGCAGGCGGCCCGATGTGCTGGTATCGTAGCCTGACTTCTCGTAGGCCAACAACACCCCGGTACGCGGCGCCCTGAACCCCAGCGCAGGCAG
>NZ_CALMCQ010000021.1 GCF_937863175.1 uncultured Meiothermus sp.
TTGTCCAGGCCCTGCACCACCAGGCGCAGAACCGCCCAGTCCTTGGGCGAGAGGTCTACCCGTTCTACTCTGGGCAAAACCGGCAGGGTAGGGGTTTGGGAGATTTGCTCGAGCAGACGCCGCAGTTGGGGCAGGGTGACGCACCCGGTCAAAAGACCCAGGGGGTGCTTGCGCAACAGTTCTTGCAGGTAGTAGGGCGAGGCCGACTGGGTGACCACCACCTGGGAGCCATGCAGGCTGGGGCAGACGGTAAGCGCAAGGCCCAGCGGGTAGTCCAGCACCAGTGTAAGCGCCTTTGGGCAGTCTAAGTCTCGCAAAGCGCCCATAACAGCCTCGATGAAGAGTTTGGAGCCGCTCAATACCTTTATCCCCATGGGTTCACCCCCCGAATCCAGTCCCACAGCAGGTTCAGTACGCTTCGCTCGGCAGCCACCACCCGGGCCTCGCCGGCCAGGCCCGGCAGCAGCTGGCGGGTTCCCTCGGGGCTTTTTAGCTCGAGCGAGGCCAGCGCCACCTCTACCTCGAAGACCGGGACGTTGTTTACCAGTACCGTGCTGGCAGAGATGCGGGTAACGGTTCCCTGGCTAAGGCCAAAGCGCTGGCGGGGAAAAGCGTTCCAGGCTACCTCGGCCGGGGCCCCCTCGCGCAGCTTGGGGCGCTCGCGCTCGAGCACATAGCCCCGGAAGACCAGCGGAACATCTTCGGGCAGAATCTGGCCCAGCGGCTGGCCGGTGGACACCACCTCCCCCACCCGCAGGCCGGCGGTCTGGAGCACCCGACCAGTGGCGGGGCTATAGACCCGCAGGCTGCGCCGGGTTTGCAACACGGCCAGTTGCGCCCTTGCGCTCCCAACACGGGCCTCGGCCACCCGCACGGCGGCCTGGGCCTGGCGCAGGGCATCCTGGGCGTCCTGGTACTCCAGCCTGGCAATGCCCCCGGCGGCATAGAGCTTGGCCTGCATGCGGGCAAAGCGCTGGCGCTGGGCCAGAATTTCCTGTTGCTGGGCCAGGCTGCGCCGAGTCTCTTCAACCTGGGCCAAGGCGGCCTGTAGCTGGGCCCGGGCCTCCTGGGGGCTCAGGCCCAGGGTGTCGATCTCAAGCAGTAGATCGTTCTTTTTGACGGGCCCATTGGGGTGCAGGTTGAACTGTACGATCCGCCCGCTGCCAGGGGCCAGCACCTGCACCACCTGGCCCCGGGGCTGCAAGACGCCGGGGGCCAGGGCCCAGACCTGCACCGGGGTCAGCCAGCCGGCTACCAGAGCCACAGCCACCAGGGCCAGAAGCAGCCCCAGCAAAAAGCGGGTGGTGCGGGGAGCGGGGCGTTCCCACTCGTGGCGTTGGAAGCTCATGCCGAGACCTCCTGGGGCTGGTAGGAACGGACGAGGCCGTTTTCCAGATAGAAGACCTGGTCGGCTGGGGCCAGCAGGGCCGGGCGGTGGGTAATGACCAGCAGGGTCAGGGGGCCTTTGAGCTGACCCAGCAGGCCCACCATCTGGGCTTCCTTCTGGGGGTCGAGGGTGGCGGTGGGCTCGTCCAGGATCAAGAGCTCGGCCCCGCTCAGAAGGGCTCGAGCCAGGCCCAGCATCTGTTTCTCGCCGCTGGAGAGCCGAAAAATGCTCTCGCCCCCCAGAGTGGTCTCCAGGCCCTCGGGGAGCTTGCGGGCCATCTCCATAAGCCCCACTGCGGCCAGGGTCTGCCAGAGGGTCTGGTCGGGCTGATGGCGGCCCAGGGTCAGGTTTTCGCGCAGGGTGGCGTAGAGCAGGGGGGCCTCCTGGCGCAGGTAGACCACCCGCTCACGCACCGTGGCCGGAGGCAGGTCGGCCAGGTCGAGCCCGTCCCAGCGGATGGTTCCACCGCTGGGGGTGAGCATCTGGCAGAGCAGGGCCGCCAGCGTGCTCTTGCCCGCCCCGTTGGGGCCCAGCAACACGGTGTAGCTGCCCCTGAGCAGGGTGAGGTTCACGCCTGTAAGCAGCGGGCGCTCGGGCTGGTAGGCAAAGCTCAGGTTTTCGATCTGCACCGCGTTTTGCAACGAGGGCAGGGTCTGGGCCAGCGGCTCTAGTTCGGGCTTTAGCTCCACCACCTCCAACAGACGGTCGGAGGCCACGCTGCCCTCCTGCAGGGCCATTACCATTCCGCTCAGATTTCCCAGTGCGGCCACCGCCCCCTGCACCAGCCCATAGGCTGCAACCAGCTGGCCCACGGTAAGCTCGAGCCTCAGCACCAGCCCGGCCCCATACCAGAGCAGAAACAGGCTGAACAGGCTCCCCAGAAAGGCAATGGCCGCCCCGCCCCAGTTAGACAGCAAAAAGCCGTTCCAGACCAGGTTGTTAAGGCCCGAGAACTGGTCGCGGCCCCGGCTTAGCGACCAGCCCTCGCCGCCCAGGGCCTTAAGGCGGACGAACCCCTCGAGCCCCCCCCGCCCAAAGCTGTTGACCTGTGCGCCTTTGGCCAGCTGCTGGCGGTTGTTCTCCCGCAGATGGGGAACCAGAACCGCCAGGTAGAGCAGATGAATGGGAATCACCAGCAGCGCCACCAGGGCCAGGTTGGGGTTGTAGACGAAGAGCACGGCAAAGGAAAGCAGCAGGGTGAGCAGGGTGGGCGGTAGGTTGACCACCAGGTTGCGCAGGGTTGCCTCGATCTGGGCCAGGTCACCCAGGCGGGAGAGGAGGTCGCCCGGAAGCCGGGACTCGAGGCGGGCCACGGGCAGGCGCAACAGGTGGTCGAAATAGCCCAGATTCAGGCGGTAAAGCAGTCGCAGGGAGAGGTTGGTGGCCAGGTGCGCCCGCAGGCTGGTGAACAGGGTCTGAAAAAAGGCCAGGGCAAAGATACCTACCAGCAGGTAAGGCAGCAGGTCTTCTTCGCGGAAGGTGAGCACCCGGTCGAAGAGGATCTGGCTTAGCAACGGTGCGCCGAGGCTCAGCAGGCTCAGGGCCAGGGTGGCCAGGGTGAGCTCGAACAACACCCCTGCGCTACCCCGGAAGTGCGCCAGGTGCGACAGCAGCCCCGGCACCCCGCGCAAGCCCACAAAGTTGCCCCGCTCGAAGCTGACCCCGGGGCGCAGGGTGAGCAGCCTGCCGGTCCACTTTCGCCTGAGTTCCTCCAGACCAACCCAGCGCAGGCCAGTAGCAGGGTCGGCAATCTGGGCG
>NZ_CALMCQ010000022.1 GCF_937863175.1 uncultured Meiothermus sp.
GAGCAGCCTCAACACTGCTAGCCTGGTTTTCCCTTATCAGTTCGTTAAACCGGTCTCGGTTGGCCTGATAGGTTTCACGGCTGTTCTCAAACTTCACTCCCTTGGGCTGCAAACCACGTTTCAAGTACAAATAAAAATTGATTAGATGCGGATTAACATCGTTTAGTAGTGCTTTCTCGGGCATCAATGAAAGGGCAACCGCCATGCCACCCACAAACGGTTCTACCAAACGCCTTTTACTGTGTTTCAGCCAAAAACGTTCGCGAATCTGTGGAGCCAGCCAACGTTTTCCGCCAGCCCACTTCAAGGGCGGGGTTAACAGAGTTTGCCAGGGAATCAATGCTTGAACCATTGCCTAGGAGTGTAAGCCAGGTAACTCGTAAAAGCTACCGCTGGATCGCCAACCACTCACTTGGCGACACCCGCTTCGGCTCTCTGAACTCGATATCCTCCCACTCGCCTTCTTCGATTACCTCGAGGTTAGGGTTGAGCTGCTGGAAATGGGCCACTACCTCCTGCACCAGGTCGTCCGGGGTAGAGGCCGCCGAAGTAATCCCAACCGAGCGCACCCCCTGAAGCCAGTCGGGCTGGATGTCCTGCACGGTGTTAATGCGTTCGGCCCGGCCCACCAGGCTCTGGGCCAGTTCCAACAGCCGCATTCCGTTGGAGGAGGCCAGGCTGGTCAGTACCAGGAACATATCCACCTGGGGCGCAATCTGCTTGACGGCATCCTGGCGGTTCTTGGTGGCGTAGCAGAGGTCGTGGCGGGAAGGAACCACCAGCTTTGGAAAGCGGTGCTTGAGAATTTCAATGGTTGCCAGGGTATCGTCCACCGAAAGGGTGGTCTGGGTCAGCACCACCACTTTGTCGGGGTCGGGAACCTCGAGGGTGTGCGGGTCGGCCAGGCCAGGGTCGCGCCCCACATGGGTATGTACGGCCACCAGGATGGTGTTCTCCGGAGCTTCACCACGGGTTCCCTTGATCTCCTGGTGGTCGGCAGAATCGCCAACCAGCAGAATCCAGTAGCCCTCACGGGCGTAGCGCCTGGCCTCGCTATGGACTTTGGTAACCAGGGGGCAGGTGGCATCAATCTGGTGCAGGTTGCGCTCTGCGGCCTCCGTACGCAACCAGGGGGGAATCCCATGGGCCGAGAAGACCACCGTCTCGTTCAGCTTTTTGCCAGCTTTTTTTTGTTCCTCGCGAAGTTGTTCAATCTCAGCCAGATCTTCGACAAAGTGAACCCCGTGTTGTTCTTCCAGCCGTTTGACCACCACCTCGTTGTGGACGATAGCGTGGTACACCACCAGTTCACCCTGGTCGCGCAATTCCCGAGCCGCCTTTTCCACTGCCTCGATGGCCATGACCACCCCAGCACAAAAGCCACGGGGTTTAGCAAGATGGATTCTTTCCACCATACCGGGTTACCTTAGCATAAGTCTGACCCCCTAAGCCGGAACAGCAGAACAAACAACCCAAAGACCCTACTTAATTAGCTTCACGCGCCGGGTTCTCTGCCGTCCGCCCTTCCAGCTGTGTCCTATGGCATTCGACCCTACACAAGTCCGGCTAACCCCCCTCACCAAACCCGTTAGCGACTCGGTGGGCCCGAGACTGCCCTCCCGGCACTTTTCAACAAGTGGAATTGGCCTCTTGAGCACTTACAAAGTTACCATTGTCCTATCAGAGGCCGTTGGGCCGAGATCAGACCCTTCCGTGGGGGGTTGAGCCTGCCCTGAGTCTTGCCCTGAGCGTGGTCGAAGGGTTATCGAGGGGTCTGGGTGGCTCCGACACAGGGCACTGATTTCAGGATAAGAGCCTAATTGCCACCTGAGATCAAGTCCTTCCTGGCGGATTTGTGGTAGTTTTTTGGGCATGCATCAGGAGCTTCAGGAGCTAGCCTTGCGCTATGGCAGACCCCTCGAGGTCAGCCACAATCTGGGCGCAAACACCTATCTGGCCGTTGGCAGCCACCGCATTGCCGAGGTCTGCCTGGTGTTCAGGCGGCCAAACGGCCTGTTCCTCACCATGACCAAGCCCTTTTACCCCACTGGACTCTATCGTCTGCCCACCGGGGGTATCGGGTTGGGCGAGCCAGTCCTGGAGGCTCTCGAGCGCGAAATCTGGGAAGAAACAGGGCTGGAAGCTCAAATTCTGCGTTATCTGGCTCATATCACTTATCAGCACAACGAAGGACGCCTGTTTCACAGCCACATTTTTCTGCTGGCAGCGAATGGCATTCCCAGCCCTCAGGATGACCTCGAACAAATCAGTGGGTTTCGTGACGTGAGTCCCTCCGGTCTGCTGGAAATCGCCAGGGAGCTCGAGCATCTGCCCCCAGAATTCTCCAGAGAATTGGGCGCCACCTGGAATGACTGGGGCAAATTCCGGGCCGTTGCACACCAGGTCGTTGCCCAGGCCCTTGTCGAGCCGTAGACTGCTCTTTACGGCCTAAAAGAACCCCGAATCACACCTCGTATAGCCTCCCAAATTTCCGATTCAGATAGTCTATCAGATACTGTGGGTTGAGGTCTTCGCCCGTCACACTCCTGAGCAGGTCGCGGGGCCAGTACCGGCTGCCCTGGTGATGGATCCTTTCGCGGGTCCAGTTTAGCAGTGGAGCAAACTCTCCGCGCTCAAACTGTGGTTCAAGCGGCCCCAGGTCTTTTTCCGCCTGCACAAAAAACTGCGCCCCGTAGAGATTGCCCAGCGAGTAGGTAGGGAAGTAGCCGATCAGCCCAGCCGACCAGTGCACATCCTGCATCACCCCATCCCGGATCTCAGGGGAGCGAATCCCAAGATACTCCTGGTACTTGGAATTCCATGCCTCGGGGGCATCGTCTAACGCAAGTTCACCCCGCAACAAAGCCAGTTCGACCTCAAAACGAATCATGATGTGGAGGTTATAAGTCACTTCGTCGGCCTCCACCCGGATCAGGCTAGGCTTGACCTCATTAACCGCAAAGTGAAAATCTTCCAATTGCACATCGCGGAGCGATTCAAAGTGCTCCTGGGCTTTAGGCCAAAAAAAGCGCCAGAAGCCCCGGCTGCGCCCTACCAGGTTTTCCCAGGTACGGCTTTGCGACTCGTGGATACCCAGTGAAATTTCACTTCCCATGGGTGTGCCAAAGTGTTCAGGCAACAGCCCCTGTCCATAAACGCCGTGCCCCATCTCGTGCACGATGCCGAAGAAGCCGGCATTAAAGTAGTCCTCAAAGTAGCGGGTGGTCAGCCGTACATCACCGGGGCCGATGCCCTGCATGAAAGGGTGAGCGACCACATCCAGTCGTCCAGCCTCGAGGTCAAAGCCAATGGTGGCAATCACTTCCTTGCCAAAGCTCTCCTGGGCAGCTTTGGGAAAGTGGCGGCGCAGGAAACCGGTATTGGGGCGTTTGGTGCTTCCTTGGATTCGGTGAAGCAACGCTACCGTGGCTTCACGCACCTGCTGGAAGATGGCCTCTACTTGCCTGGTAGTGGCGCCCGGCTCGTACTGATCAAGCAGGGCATCGTAGCGCTCTTCCTGGTAGCCAATCGCGTCGGCAGTCTCGCGGGTCAGGGCGAAAATTTTTTTCAGAACTGGCTTGAAGCCTTCCCAATCGTTTTTTGGACGGGCTTCTTCCCAGATGGCCTGCCCTTCGCTGGTAGCCTGGGCTAGCTCTACCGCCAGTCGCTCGGGAATTTTGGTCTGGAGGTCGTAGGCCCGCCGCCACTCGCGGATATTGACCGCTTCCACGGCAGTTGGCTCTTTGAACCAGCCCGCATTTTCAACCCTTGCAAGCAACTCCCCGATACGCGGATCGGTGGCTCTCTGGTGCAGCAGCTTGGCCAGTGTAGCCTGCATCATCGCCCGATGCGGGTGCCCCTTCCTGGGGGTATAGGCAGCCTGATCCCAGCCTGCCAACGAGCCAAATGCACCCAGATACGCCGTTTCTCTGTGATGTTCAAGCAACCAGTTATACGCTTCTTGGGCAGTCATACCGGCCTATCATATCGCGGTTCGCGCTGTTTATGCCGTTAGTCCCGGCGGAGAAAATAAGCTCTAGACTCCATTTTCGCTCCATGCAACCAGGTCTTCTACCCGAGAACCGCTCCCAGCGGCTTCCCTGGTACAAGCCTGCGCCTCACTCGAGGCTGATAGGCTAAATCCTCAGCAAGCGGCCATAACCCAACCCATTGAACCAACGATGACCGCCCCAGGTCTCGAGAACCCAGCTTCCCCTACAACGAGCCCGGTACAGCCCTCCCCTTCCCCGGTTCACTGCTCTAGGGGGGGATGGTAAATAAGACCCGACATCAACAGAACTTCAGGACGCTCGGCAACACGAAGGGTTTTCTCCCTCTACCCCTTCACCGATCCGGCTGTTAAGCCAGCCATGATGCGCTGCTGGAAAATTAGAACTAGAATCACCAGGGGAACCGTTACCACTACAGAGGCTGCCATAATTGAACCCCAGGGAACCTCAAAGGGGGTGGCACCACCAAAGGAAGCTATCGCAACCGGAACCGTACGCACATCGTTGCCGATGGTGAAGGTCAGGGCAAAGAGGTACTCATTCCAGGCCGCAATGAAAGCCAGCAGGCCGGTGGTTACCATCCCAGGGCCAGCCAGGGGCAGCATCACCTTAATAAGGGTCTGTACTGGCGTTGCTCCATCCACGTAGGCGGCTTCCTCCAATTCTCGAGGTAGCCCCCTGAAGTAGCTCGTGAGTACCCAGATGGTAAAGGGCAGGGTAAACAGCAAATACGAGAGAATTAAGCCAAGGTGGCTATTGAAGAGGTTTAACTCTCTCAATAACACAAACATGCCCGATAGCACCGATACCTGTGGGAACATAGTCATGGCCAGAACTAAGTACAGGACTGCATTTTTTGGTGGGAAGCGCAGACGCCCCAGCGCATAGGCCGACATCACCCCCAGTACCAGGCTCACCAGGGTGACACCTCCCGCTACAATCAGAGAATTGAAGAGATTACGCCCAAAAGCTGCTCCGGTAAATACGTTCTCGTAGTGAGCCAGAGTAAACGGAACCGGCAGCAGGCTGGGCCTGGGGCTAAACAGCGCGTCGCTTTCCTTAAAGCTACTAACAACCGCCCAGTAAAAGGGAAAAACGCTGTAAATTACGATGAATCCTACCAGCAGATAAAACAAGATACGACCAACCAGGCGTCCGAAGGTTCTAGTCCTCACCGCGCACCCCCCGCCCTGCCAGTCGCATATATAACAGCACAAAAACAAATATGATCACCAGAATCGCAACCGATATTGCCGAGCCGTAGCCCAGATCCTGAAAATCTATCAGGGTTTGACGGTTATATATAGCCAAACTTCGGGTTGCGGTGTTAACCCCCACCATGACAAAAATCACGTCAAAGACCCGCAATGCATCCAGAGTACGGAAAATTAGAGCCACCACCAGAGCAGGGGTCAGCAGTGGAAGGGTGAGCGTCCAAAACTGCTGCCACTTGCTGGCCCCATCAATATCGGCAGCCTCGTAGATATCGGAGGGGATCAGCTGGAGACCCGCCAGTAGAAGCAGGGCCATGAAGGGCGTTGTCTTCCAGACATCTACCGCCACCATCGCCCAAAGTACAGTATTGGGATTGGCCAGAAAAGCAATCTTGTTGGCGGCCAGACCGGTGTTAACCAGTATTACGTTAATAATCCCGAAGACATCATTGAGCATCCACTGCCACATCCTTGCCGATACAACCGTAGGAATGGCCCAGGGAATCAGGATGGCTGCGCGTACGATGCCCCTCCCCTTGAAATTGGAATGGATAACCAGAGCCACAATAAGACCAAGAACGGTCTCTAAGAACACCGAAACAACCGTAAATCGCAGTGTGTTCCAAAGTGCGCCCCTAAAATCTGGATCTTGCAGCAAGAAGATATAGTTGTCAAAACCCACAAACTCTGGAGGCTCTACAAAAGCAATATCAGCCTGGTGAAACGAGTAGTAGAACACCTGGGCTAGCGGAAAGCCCGCCACAAACGCAACTACTAGCAGCGTTGGCAAGACCAGGAGCCAAGCCAGCCGGGTCTGTCGAAGCGTTAACATCCAGATCCACCTCCAAAATTAGCTGGCCTACACGGGCCGGGCAAACTGTTTACCAGCACCCCGATACTATACAAGCACAGATAATTATCTCCAAGCTTTGTATTTATGCTGGTCATGTCTATAACTAAACTCTTTCAAAAACCAGGATTGTATCAAACATGCCCTAAGGTTGAGTTTGTGGGGCGAGGGGCAAGTATCTATTAGACACTGCCTGTAGCACACATTCAAGCCAACAAATCCTTTGTCTAAAGCGTTCAACCTTATTGCTGGCTTTATATCTGCCCGCAGCAAAACTAGCCTTACCGGGCGGTGCGCTATCTGAACGCATATTAGTTTTCGAACTACGGGAGGAGTGGAGTCGGAAGACCGACCCCACTCCTTATCAAGCTATCGGAACCTGGCCCTACCTCATTATGCGCCGGAAAGCTGCTTCCATTTCCTGGGCTGCCTGGGCAGCGGGCTTACGGCCAGTGATGGCTTCGTGAACACCCGTCCATAGAGCCTCGGAGACTCGGTTGTAGCGAGCACCAGACACACCCGAGGGACGGCCAATGGCATTCTGCAAAACTGGCAGCAGGTCTCTGAAGAAGGGGTTGCGGGCCAGCACCGCGGCGTCGTTGTAGAGAGCAGGACGGGTCGGCAGACGCGACAGGTTGACCGCGTTGTCTCTCTGGATCTCGACGCTGGTCAAGAACTTAACCAGATCCGCTGCTGCGCGCTGGTTGCGTGAGTAGGTCGAGACCATAAGCTGCCAGCCGCCGAGGGTTGCAGCATTACGACCTGCAGCACCTGCCCCACGTGGCAGCACGGTCACGCCGATTTTGCCACGAACGGCACTCCCTTCACTTTGTCCAAGGCTGTAGGCATAGGGCCAGTTACGCATAAATGCAGCGTTGCCTGTCTGGAAAACGTTGCGGGCTTCTTCCTCCGCATAGGCGGTTACGCCTGGAGGTGAGATACGACCCACCCAGCTACGCACCATGTTGAGGGCAGCGATGGTCTGGGGATTGTTGATGCTAATCCGGCCATCGGGCTCAATTATGCGGCCTCCGCCCATAGAGAAGATCCACTCGAGGGCATTGCAGGTCAGACCTTCATAGGCTTTGCCTTGCCACACAAAGCCCCAGAAGCTTCGATTGCCGGCCTGGCGTTCGCCCGCCTGAATGCGGGTGGCCTGCTGGTCTAGCTCAGTCCAGGTCTGTGGTGCACGCTGGAAGCCGTACTTTTGCAGCAGATCGCTCCGGTAGTAAAGGAGTCCCGCATCGGTGAAAAAAGGAATCGAGGTAAGCTTGCCCCCAATGGTGTTGTTTTCGACAATGCGGGGGAAGAATAACCCCAGTTCTGCCGGGGTGAAGAACTGGTTCAGGTCGGCGGCATGCGGCGCTACGATACCCGGCCAGATCACGTCAATCATGTACACATCCACGTCCGGGCTCCGGGCTGCCCAGTACTGCTGGAACAGCGCCAGCCGGTCGTTGGTGTCTGCAGGGGAGTCAATATACTCGATCCGGTTGCCAGTCCGCTGGGCCCACTCCTCGGCTTTGGCCTTCATCCAGCGACCACCCTCACCCACTGCGGTGGAATCGCCTGCAACCCGAATCGTTACCCCCTGGGCAGAAGCCAGCCCCCCCAGACTGAGAGTCAGGGCTAATGCACCTACTAGCCACTTCTTCATAGTTCCTCCTGTTTCGTGGAAGTGCTTCCATCAATCGCTGTTTGTTCGACTGACTGCACTTTTGTTTGTGGAAGACCTTCCACCGGGGAGTGTACCGCAGGCCACATGAACTGTCAACCCAAGATTCATTACAGAAAACAACACTTCTACGGGTGATTCTGACGATTAGGGCGGTTGCCGTAGACGGCGCACCCATTAATAGAACCAGAAGGCCGTTTTCAAAGCAATCCGGGATGCGATCCATTTGAAAATCGCCCTGGAGCCTCAATGAGCCCAGATGCTGAAAAGTGTTGTATTTTACCGGATTCAAAAAGATCATCCTCCAACCCGGAGACCTCGAGGCTCTCTTTTGAATCCTGAAGCACCCCCCTCCCGAACGGTTGGCGAATAAAGCGTCTCCCTTCGGTCGGGTTTCGAATCTGGTATTTAACCTCGAGAACTGGTCCACAGGCATGCCGGGGATCCCTGGGAATTGCATAAAGAGACCTCCCCTGGTATGCGGGGGAGGTTAGAGAGGATCCACCAGGTCAGGCAGAAAACCATAGGGCACTGTAAAGAACCCTCAATTACAGTTTCTTCAGAGACTGCACCAACTGCCCCAGCACACTCTGGGCATCGCCGTAAAGCATCCGGGTGTTGTCGGCGAAGAATAGCTCGTTTTCGACTCCAGCAAAGCCTTTGCCCTGTCCACGCTTAATGACAATGGCGTTTTTGGCCTTATCTACGTCCAGGATGGGCATTCCGTAGAGCGGTGAGCCTTTGCGGTGGGCAGCGGGATTAACCACATCGTTGGCCCCGATCACCACCGCTACATCGGCTTGAGGGAAGTCGGGGTTGATGTCCTCGAGGTCGTGGAGCTTCTCATAGGCCACCCCCGCCTCGGCCAGCAGCACGTTCATGTGACCGGGCATTCGGCCTGCCACCGGGTGAATGGCGTAGTCCACCCGGATTCCTTTGGACTCCAGCACATCCGCTACCTCGCGTAGCTTGTGCTGGGCCTGGGCCACCGCCATGCCATAGCCGGGCACAAAGATGACCCTCGAGGCGTATCCCAGCATCACCACTGCATCCTCGAGGTCAATGGATCTGATGCTGCCCTTGATCTGGGCAGTCTCTTGCTCCACCCCAAACCCCCCTACCAGCACACTCCAGAGGCTGCGGTTCATGGCCTTGGCCATCAGCAGGGTCAGCAGAGTACCTGCGGCCCCTACTACCGTTCCAGCCACTATCAGCGCGGCGTTGCCAATGGCGAACCCCTCAAAGCCCACCGCCAGGCCAGTGAGCGCATTAAAGAGCGAAACCGCTACCGGCATGTCTCCCCCACCAATTGGCAGGGTCATCAACACTCCAAAACTCAGCACCACTACAAAAAAAACCAGTATCAGCAGGGGCGATTCTTGCGGCAGCAGGGCCACTACCAGCCCCAGCGCAGCCACCAGCACCAACACGTTGAGTATCTTCTGGCCAGGGAACTGAATCGGACGACCCGTCATCAGGCCCTGCAACTTGGCAAAGGCCACTATGCTGCCGCTGAAGGCCACGGAGCCAATCAGGCCGCCCAGAATCGCCAGAAACTTCAGGCCCAGATCGTCCCCGTACTCTCCGCGTAGCAGAACCACGGCTGCAATGGCGCCCGCAGCACCGCCCCCCATGCCGTTGTAGATGGCCACCATCTGGGGCATATCGGTCATCTGCAC
>NZ_CALMCQ010000023.1 GCF_937863175.1 uncultured Meiothermus sp.
CTCAGTACTGAGATCGTAAGTTGGGGTGGACGACCAGCCGTGGCATTTGCTGGTAATGGGGTTGAGCTGCCAGGTTTCCCAAAAAGTCGTCTCCCCACCGGCTACCATCTGCCCCCAGCGCAGTCGGATATTATCTAGCAAAGCCTGATGGAACCCGGCCTTACTCAAGGCCCGGTGCAGAAAGTGGGAGTAGAAGGGCTGGGCCAGTGCCACCTTGGACTCCTCATCAAACAAACCAGGTGGGTTAGGGTCGCTTGCACCCGTACGGGTGAGCACCAGCCGCTTTTCATCCAGGATGGTGGCCAGAATGCGCGGCCACCGTTTTTGGGGGGCCACCTCAAAAGCAATGGCGGCAGCATTGGACTGCTGGCTCACCCGGCGACTTTTTACCCCTCGGTTGCGGGCGTCGACATAAACACCGCGCTTCCCATCCCAGAGATGGAGGTTAATTGCAGCCCTGACCTCCCGGGACAGCCTGCCAAAACGCCGGGCATCGCCAGAGCAGCCCGCCAGCCGGGCCAGGCTGGCTGCAACCCTGAGCGCAGCCACAAATTGCGCATTGATTGCGGTCACCTGGCCGCGCTTGTCAAGTTCGGCCCAGTCTACAAAAAGCCAGTGCGGCAGGCTGGTAAGCAGCTTCTCGTGGTTTACAAAGCGCTCAAACCAGCCCACGGCTTTCACCACCGAAGGGTATAGCTCCGTGACGAGCGTGGGATCCCCTACATGCTTTATGTATTCACCAATCGCCAGGATCCAGTACAGGCAAAACTCGGGAATGTTGGTAAAGCTGCTGGCCGCAAAGTCGCCGGGGGCAGCCATCATAGTAATGCCGTCCGGCCTCTGGGACTGCCCGATCTGCCGCAAAAGATTGGCTATCAAAAGCGCGTCGCCAAAGGCAACATAGTTCACCAGAGCGTGGAGGTAGCCGTCGAGCCACTGGCGCTGTTCGCGTGAGGGGCAGTCTATATATCCATCCTGCATGCATAAGTGCACGGTGTTGCGGCCAGTCTGCCAGAGGAGGGTAAGCAGTGGATCCGAGCAGTCAAAACTCCCTTGGGGCTTTACCGGATAAACGCTTTTTTTGACCTTTACGGACTTAATCTCTAGTGGACTGGCAGCCTGACGAATGGTGAGCTGCAAGTACCGAAACCCTGCCAGCTCAAATGACTCAAAGGTCTGTTCGCCTTCGCGCAGAACCAGGCGATGGGCGGGCCGGACATCAAATCCTGGGATTCCCCGGTGCAGGTGTACCCTACCGTCTTTCTCCAGGCGCTCTCCGTAGGTGAAGTCAACGATACTGCCCTCAGAAGCCAAAAGCTTTAGGAAAATCCTGCCAACCACCGTCTCGCCAAAGTCCAGAACAACCGAGAGGCTCCTGGGTCTGGTGGTCTGGACTCTACAGGTTCCTTCGCGGGAGATCAGGGCCTCCAGATTCAAAGCCCGGCAGGTTGCAGGTTCTTCCAGAATCTCCTGCGCGAAAAGGCTGGCAATCTCCGAGCCCTCGGCAGTCGTCACCTCGCCCACGACCACGATCCTCCTGGGATACCCGTCCTCTTCCACCAGCTGGGGGATCTTGCGGGGCACCATTACCGGAAACGGAACCACATCGCTGCTTCCGTTAAACCCCGGAACCCGCAAGACCTGTGCTGTATTCCAGCTCGAGTCGTTGAACTCTACCTCGATCCAACCAGCCGGT
>NZ_CALMCQ010000024.1 GCF_937863175.1 uncultured Meiothermus sp.
TTGAGCTTGTTCTCGATGAACTGCGGGCTGAACATCTGTTGGGTGCTGGTATGCATTACATCCGAAACCCGGTCAATCACCACCAGATGGCCCTCGGGCGTGAGGTAGCCCGCATCGCCGGTGTGCAGCCAACCCCCCTCAAAGGTTTCGGCGGTGGCTTCGGGGTTTTGCCAGTAACCGGCCACCACCGCGTCCGACTTGCAGAGAATCTCGCCGCGTTCACTAATCGTGACCTCGCCCCCCGGAATCGGAACCCCCACCGTATCGGCCCTCACGTCACCGTCGCGGTGTACAAAGGCAATCCCGATGATCTCGGTCTGGCCATAAATTTGTTTTAGGTTAACCCCAATGGCGTGGTAGAAGCGAAACACATCCGGCCCCAGTGCAGCCCCTCCAGTGTAGGCCCGGCGCAGTCGTAGAAAGCCCAACTGGTCGCGCAGTGGCTTGAACATGATCTGATCGGCAAACCAGTAGGCCATCCGCAGACCCAGCGGCATCGGCTTGCCGTGCATACGGTATTCGGCAGCACGGTAGCCGATCCCCAGCATCTGCTGATAGACCCAGCGGTTGAAAGCATAGGTCTCGGAGATGCGCACCCAGATCTGGCTCTGGGTGCCTTCCCAGACCCTGGGTGGACTGAACATCACGTGCGGCCCGATCTCCTTGAGGTCAGCTATGGCGGTGTCTACCGATTCGGGCATATTTACGGCAAACCCACCCGCCAGCGCCATCCCCACC
Source organism: uncultured Meiothermus sp. (assembly GCF_937863175.1). GTDB lineage: Bacteria > Deinococcota > Deinococci > Deinococcales > Thermaceae > Meiothermus. The sequence goes on from NZ_CALMCQ010000024.1 coordinate 739, forward strand.
GACATCATCTGCTCGCCAATCCAGGCGAAGGGCAGGAACGAAAGGTAGTCGTCGGTGGGCTCGAGGGGATCAATCTCTTGCAGCGCCACCCCCATGTGCAGCAGGTTGCGGTGCATCAGCATGGCGGCCTTGGGCCTGCCGGTAGTACCCGAGGTAAGGGAGAGGTGGCATACATCGCCGGGCTGGCCCCGGGCAATGCATTCTTCCACGGCCCTGGGTTGCTGTCGGAGATACTCCTCTCCCAGCTTCTCGACGGCCTCGAAGCCCATGATCCAGGGGTCGTCGGCGTAAACCCGCATGCCCCTGGGATCCTGGTAGATCACCTGGCGCACGCTGGGGATTTCGCTGCGGATTTCCAGCAGTTTGTCCACCTGCTCCTGGTCTTCAGCCACCACAATGGCAGCCCCGGTGTGGGACAGCACGTAGGCAATCTCGGGCGGCAACGAGGACTGATAGACCCCCACCGAAATCCCACCGAGCAACTGGGTAGCGAGTTCGGCGTAGAGCCACTCGGGGATGTTATCGGCAATTACCGCCAGCCGCTCGCCTTTCTGGAAGCCCAGCGAGAGCAGCCCGGCAGCAAAGCGGGTTACGTGCCGGTAGTACTGGGCATAGGTAATCTCGTTCCAGATACCGAGGTCTTTCTCGCGAATGGCAACCCGCCCCGGTGTCTGCTCGGCCCGCATTTTGAGGATTTGCGGGAGGGTGTAATTCTTGAGGTCGTAACCAGAGGGTATCATGGGCAGCCTCTGTGACCCCTGTCAAGAGTCCAGAGTGCCAGACTCAAGAGCGCTTGACCATTGACCCTGAACCCTTGGCGGCCCGCGGCCTTATGCTGCATGATCCACCCCTACATAGGCTTCTTGCACCCTGGGGTTCTGGCTAACCTCCTCGGGGAGGCCCGAGGCAATCACCTGGCCGAAATCCAGCACATAGACCCGGTCGGAGATATCCATTACCACGCCCAGGTCGTGCTCGATCAGGACGATGGTAGTGCCACGCTCGGCCCGGATGTCGAGGATGAAGCGCACCATATCCTCTTTTTCTTCCAGGGTCATGCCCGCCATTGGCTCATCGAGGAGTAGCAGTTTGGGCGAGAGGGCCAGCGCACGGGCGACCTCGACCCGTTTACGTACCCCGTAGGGCAGGCCGCCCACCAGGGTTTTGCGGTGGGGCTCGAGCTCCATAAAATCTATGATCTCTTCGCAGAAGCGACGGTTCTCTACCCCTACCGGCATGGCCCTGCCATAGACCAGCACGTTGTCCAGCAGGTTGTAGCGCCCAAAGGTATGGCGGGCCATCAGCAGGTTTTCCAGCACCGACATGCCGGTGAAGAGTTCGATGTTCTGGAAGGCCCGAGCGATGCCGTACTGGGTGACCTGGTGGGGCGAGGCGTGGGTCAGATCGTGGCCCTCAAAGGCGATCTTGCCCGAACTGGGGTGGTAGAAGCCGGATATGCAGTTCAGCAGGCTGGTCTTGCCTGCTCCGTTAGGGCCAATCACCGAGACCAGCTCCCCGCCCACAACCTCGAGGGAAACCTCGCTGAGCGCTTTCACGCCGCCAAAGCTGAGCGTCACGTTCTCTACCTTGAGCTGCACCGGGCCTCCTTAGCTATAGCAGATTTGCCACCAACCTCCGTCCAAAAGCCAATAAATTTCGTTGCTTGCACTGCTTAGGCACCACTAACAAACGAGTATTTGGTTGGGGCTGAGTATAACGATGCGACCCCCTCATGTCAACGTTTTACAGCGATATTTGCAAAAAAACGTCATATTACAGGTATTGCAGAAAAGTTCATTTTTGTAATGGCGATTGGCGAACGCCTCGAGCACAAGTTTCTTTGGTTGCACTGAGCTTCCTACCACCGGGCGCAGGATGGCTTGTGGCAGGTGCGGATACCGGGTTTGCCAGGTCGCCTCAGCAGGCACCCGGGTCGGTTGAGCGAATTTTCCGGTAGCGTGCAGAGGATAAATACCGGCGAGGCCAGACCCAGGCAACGCGCAGGGTGGGTAAGTGGTATGTTGAGCAAGAAGTCATGACGACCCTTGCGACCGACCTCGAGGGAACCCTGACCACCGGCGAGACCTGGAAGGGGATGGCAGCCTGGATGCAGGCGCACGGGCGGGCTGGGCCGTATCAGGCGTTTTTCTACCGGCATCTGCCAGGGGCTATTCTGGCCCGGCTGGGTTTTGGGGACAAACGGGCTTTCCAGGATCGCTTCATGTCTGGGGCAGCAGGTCTGCTAGCCGGGCTGGGGCAGGCCGAGCTCGAGGCGGTAGGAGGCTGGGTCGTCACCAACGAACTCTGGCCCAAGCGCCGCCCCGAGGTACTCGAGGAGCTATTGTCGGCCATGCGCCAGGGCCAGCGGATCATACTGTGCTCGGCAACCTTCCAGCCCATTCTGGAGGCTTTTGCCCAGCGCCTGGGAAAGGAGATGGGACAGGCAGGGCCGGTACACCAGGGGGACGATCCCCTATCGGGACAGGCAGGGCCTGTACACCCGGTGGTAGCCCTGGGAACGCCCCTGGAGATGGTGAATGGGGTTTTTACTGGACGTACCCTGGGGCCGGTTCGCTCGGGCCAGCTCAAGGCCGACCAGCTAGGGCAGTTCTTAGATGGACAACCGCTACACGCGGCCTATGGCGACACCCTGCCCGACCTGCCCATGCTCGAGCTGGCCCAGAGCCCGGTTGCGGTTTACCCGGATGCCAGACTGCGCCAACTGGCAGTTGAACGAAACTGGAGGGTTATTGGATGAGCTATTTCCCTTTAGGGCGCCCCGCCCGGATTGCGGTCATGGCTTCGGGGCGGGGGAGCAACCTGGAAGCATTGCTGGATGCCTTCCCCCACGACAACCCGCTGGGGCATATAGTCTTGGTCATCTCCGACAAGCGCGAGGCCCTGGCTCTGCAAAAAGCAGTGCAGGCCGAAGTAGAGGCCGAATACCTACCCTGGCCCAGCAGCCGCGACAGGGGAGTCGCTTACAAAACCGGTCGCATGCAGTTCGAACAGGCCGCGGGCCAACTCCTCCACGACCACCGCACTGACCTGATTCTGCTGGCAGGATTTATTCGCCTATTGTCGCCAGAGTTCGTAGGGACCTGGCAAGGGCGCATCCTCAATATTCACCCCTCCCTGCTGCCTCAGTTTCCCGGCCTGCACGCCCAGCGCCAGGCTCTGGAAGCCGGGGTGGAGGAGTCGGGTTGCACAGTGCATTTTGTAGACGCTGGAATGGACACCGGCCCCATTGTGTTGCAGCGCCGGGTGCGGGTTTTACCAGACGATACCGAAGAAACCTTGTCGGCCCGCATCCTGGAACAAGAGCATCTGGCCTACCCTGAAGCGGTGCGAAGGGTGCTGGCGGGGGCAGTGTAGGGAGAGCCTCCAGCAGATCGGAGCTTCCGGGATGCTGGTGTCTTATGCGTCCTCGCTTCCCGCACCCCTCCTCGAACGAGCCTTGATTCCCGACCCCTATTGCCTGTTCGCGGGCCCTGTTATTCTTAGCTCCGTGAAAGTATTAGTGGTGGGTTCGGGTGGACGTGAACATGCTATTTGTTGGAAGGTTGCACAGTCGCCGCTGGTGGCGCAGCTATATGCCGCGCCAGGCAACCCTGGCATAGCCGAAATCGCTGAGTGCATCCCCTGGGATGGCAGTGTCTGGCAACTGGCCGAGTGGGCCGAAGCGGAGGGAGTCGAGCTGACCCTGGTAGGGCCGGAAGCCCCACTGGTGGAGGGGATTGCCGATGCTTTTCAGGCCAGGGGGCTGACCCTCTTTGGGCCGGTGCAAAAAGCAGCCATGATCGAGGGTTCCAAGGTGTTTGCCAAGGGGCTGATGGAACGCTTCGGTATTCCTACCGCCAGGCACAAGAGCTTCAGTGATGTGCTGGATGCGCTTTCCTATCTGGAAGCCACCGGAGCGCCTATTGTGGTCAAGGACTCGGGGCTGGCGGCAGGTAAGGGGGTGACGGTGGCAACCACCCTGCATCAAGCCAAGCAGGCCGCCGCCAACATTCTCTCGGGGCCGGAGCAGGCCGAGATCGTGATTGAGGAGTTTTTGAGCGGCCCTGAAGTGACTGTGCTGGCCGTGACCGATGGGGTCACCATCAAACCTCTGCTGCCCTCCCAGGACCACAAACGCCTGCTGGATGGCGACACCGGCCCCATGACCGGTGGGATGGGCGCGGTATGCCCCTATCCCCTTGCCCCAGGGGTGCTAACCGAAATTGTGGAGCGGGTGCTCCAGCCGCTGGTGGATGGACTGCGAGCGGAGGGCATTATCTATAAGGGCGTGATCTATGCCGGGCTGATGCTCACCGACGACGGTCCCCGGGTGCTGGAGTTCAATGCCCGTTTTGGCGACCCCGAGTGCCAGGCCCTTCTGCCCTTGCTCGAGACCGATCTGGTCGAGCTGGCCCTGGCGGTGGTGGAAGGCCGCCTGCACGAACTGGAAATCAAGTGGCACACCCAGGCCGCGGCCTGCGTGGTGATGGCCGCACCGGGTTATCCCGACGACCCCCACAAGGGCTTGCCCCTGCACCTGCCAGCGCTGCCGCCCCACGGTGTGCTCTATTTCCAGGCCGGAACCCGCAAAGGCCCCAGTGGTCTGCTGACCCACGGGGGGCGGGTTTTAAACGTGGTGGGACTTGGAAACGATTTGCCGGGGGCACTCGAGCGGGCCTACGCCGGGGTGAAGGCAGTTGGGTTCGAACAGGCCCTATACCGGCGGGATATTGGCCGGAAGATCCTTTGAGCGATCTGCCCGAATCCGCCAGTACGAATCTCCAGGCGGGGACTTTGCCGTACGCCGAGGGGCCTGCAACGGAGCTGCACCGACCGAACCCCCCGAATTGCACCTTGTAGAGGCCTTGACTGAATATTCTATCGTGGGTGCTCCTGCGCGATGGAGTTCGGACTGCAAGGCATACTGCAATAGTTTTTTGCCTCATCTACCGTGAAGTGTATCCAGTAATTGCTGATGGACAAAGGTGTTGGAGGCCACCACATAGCGGTTGCCCAGATGGTAATCCTCCCCCTGGATTCCCGTGACCTTACCCCCAGCCTCGGTTACGATCAGCCAGCCAGCGGCCACATCCCAGGGGTTCAGTTTGACTTCCCAGAAGCCGTCCAGGCGACCCGCAGCGACATTGGCCAGGTCGAGCGCGGCAGCCCCCGGACGGCGCACGGTCAGCCCCTTAGCCAGCGCTCGCTGGAAATAGGTCAGGTTCTCGGGGTCTTTGTGGACATCGTAAGGGAAGCCCGTCGCCAGGAGGCTTCCCACCAGGGTTTCCCGCCCCGAAACCCGGATAGGACGTCCATTCATATAGGCCCCGCCGCCCCTGGTAGCGGTAAATAGATCGCCCCTGGCCGTATCGAGAATGACGCCCAGCACCACTTCGCCGTGGGCCCCGAGACGCTCGTTGCGGGGATTGTGCAAAGCTCGGCTGGTTCGGGGAATATCCGCATCCGCAGAAAGCACCTCGAGGCCAATACTCACCGCGTAAAAAGGGAACCCATGGGCATAGTTTACGGTTCCGTCGAGGGGGTCTACGATCCAGCGGAACGCCCCCTCCTTATCCTGGCCTTGCTCCTCACCCAGCACCACATGGCTGGGGTGGCGTTCAGCGACCAGGGCTCGGATGGCCGCCTCCGATTCGTGATCGGCCTGGGTTACGAGATCAGTGGGGGTGGATTTGGTGCTCTGGGTAAAGCCTTTTTCCTGATAGTACTGGTGAATGCCTCTGGCTAGATAGGCGGCGTCGAGAGCAGTCTGCAGGTAAGCACGCAAGTCCATACTGCTGATTCTATCGCGGTGTTTGCTGGTTCGGCGGCCCTATTCGTTGTCCCAGACCAGCAGGCCGGGGTCCTCGTCTTCGGGTTCGGGAGAGGTTTGGGAGGGCTTTTGGCAGGCCAGGAAGCGGGGTTGCTGTGCCAAGTCGCGGAATACCCGGGCTTCCCGCCAGCCGTGGGCAGTGGCTTCCCCCAGCAGCGTGTAGACGTTCTCGGGGGCCAGTTCCAGCAGCAGCCATCCCCCCGGTTTGAGCGCCTTCCAGGCGTGGGGCAGCAATTCGTGGGCCATATCGAGCCCCTCGGGGCCGGAGTAGAGGGCAGTAGCGTCCTCGTAGGCCAGTTCGGGCGGAGCCTCTGCGCGGTAGTGGTCGGGCAGATACGGGGGGTTGGAGATAATCAGATCGAGATCGCTCAGATCGGCAGTGAAGGAGGCCTGGAGGAAGGTGACCTCGAGTTCAAGCAGTCCGGCATTTTTCCGGGCCAGTTCGATGGCTTTGGGGCTGATATCTGTGGCCCACACTGTAGCTTTGGGGCGCATGGACTTGAAGGCCAGCGCGATGGCGCCGCTACCACTGCCCACATCCAGAACCCTGGCCTCGGCCTTCATCTGCACATACCCCAGCGCGTGTTCCACCAGCCCTTCGGTCTCCGGTCGGGGGATCAGAACCCCGCGCTCAACTTTGAGCTTGAGTCCATAAAATTCTGTTTCGCCCAGCAGCAGTTGCAGGGGGTAGCCGGTCAGGCGCAAATTCAACATGGCCCAGGCAGCCTCTTCCACATCCGCCGGGATGGCCTGCATCAGCCGGGCTGCCAACTGCTTCTCGTTCAGGCGGGCCGCGTAGCCCAAAATCCAGCGGGACTCAGCGGCGGGCTTTCCAGCGACCTCGAGCCTGTGCTGGAGCTCCCGCAAGAGTTCCAAATAAATTTTACTCGCCGGTTTCATCCTCGTCTGCAACCGGGGGATGGTTGGCATCCCTGGGTATAACGATGACGTGCCGTTCTTCTCCTTCACCCACCGAGGTGGTGGTTACTTTGGGATGCTGTTTGAGCATTACGTGAATCAGCCGCCGCTCGCTCGGGCGCATGGGCGGCAACTCGATGGGCTCACCGCTCACCTCCACCTGCAATACCGCATCGGAGGCCATCCGCCGGATACGATCCTCATTACGGCGGCGATAACCGGCTGCGTCCAGCACCACCCGATAGGCCGAGCCAAACTGCTTGGCCATGGCCACATTGGCGATGAACTCGAGGCTTTGCAGCGTTTTGCCCTCGCGCCCAATCACCCGCCCAGAGTCACCCCCCAGAATCTCGGTGCGAAATAGATCGCCATCCTGGACTATTTCCACCGAATAGGCTGGATCCAGGCGCAACATGAGCCCCACCATGAAGTGCTCGAGGACACTTTTAGGGTCTTGATCGGCTGCCGGAGCCACAATGGGGGCAGCCTCTTCCTCCTTCAACACGACCTCTGGGGCGGTTTCGTTCTCGCCAATCCCCAGGTCGGATAACAGATCATCGAGTCCTCGCTTCTTATCATCCATATGCAATCGTCCGATTATAGCTTACCAGGCAGGAGCAAAAACCACCCCTGCAAGGCCCGGAAGGGGTTTGGGAGCAGGGGATGGCACCCCCTTACTGCGATGCCAGGCAGCCCTGGGGGGTCGGCTAACTTTTGGCTGGGTACATGGGCAGGCCCAGTTGCTTGTTGATAAACCACTGTTGCCCCACGCTCACCACAGTCGAGAGCAGCCAGTAAATGGTCACGCCTGCCGGGAAGGTGAACAACAAGAAGGCGAAAATCAGGTTGATCAGGATGCCCTGCCGCAAGGCATCTTTGTTGCCAGCGGCCGAGAGCCAGGTGGAGGCCAGCAAAACGAAGATGTACAGGATGGGCAGGATGTAGAAGGGGTCGGGCAAGGCCAGGTCTCGGATCCACAAGAAGCCCTGCCCAAACTCATAACTCACCATAATCTTGTACATCAAAAACAGTATCGGCATCTGCAACAACAGAGGGAAGCAGCCTCCCAGGGGATTAATTTTGTGCTCCTGGTAGAGCTTCATCATCTCTTCTTGCTGCTTCTGCTTGTTGTCCTTGTATTTTTCCTGAATCTTCTTCATCAAGGGCTGGATTTTCTGCATCTCGCCCATGCTCTTGAACTGCTTGTGCATCAGCGGCCACATAGCCAAACGGATGGCCAGAGTAACCATCAAAATGGCCAGAATCCAGCTACCACCCGCCAGGCGGTGGGCCTCCTCGAGCAGCCAGATCAAACCCATCGAGATCTGACCCCAGATGTTGGGCTGAAAGACACCGGGCAGCTGGTAGAAGCCCTCGACATGCAACCGCACCAACTCGTTGGCCCCGCCGTATACCTTCAGGTTGAGGGTGCCCGCCGGAACGCTAATCTCTGCGATACCGGCCCCATTGAGCTGGGTCAGGCTGATGGGGGTGGGGGTTTGTGGGCGGATAAACATAGCAAAACCTGCGCCCCGCTGGGTCTGCCAGCCCACATAGACCGCCGGCCCTTGCCCCGCATTGATGGGCTGGTTGTTCCCCTGCCCCAGCCACTTGGTGATGGGGCTATCGGTTCCGCCAATGCCTGTCCAGATCAGCTTGCGGGGGGTGGGGCTTTGCACCTCCACGTCTATGGTCAAGAAGCGGGGATGCACGATATAGGTTATAGAAGTCTCGCCCTGGCTAAACCTGGCGATAAAGTCGGAGTCGGGGTCGTTTGGATCTTTGCGGGTAAACTCGCTGCTGGTGGGCCGGAAGTCGGAAAGGGTTCCGGGCAAGGTCTGGCCGGAACGCACCAGGTTGGGGGCGCGGTCATAGTTGCCCCTGAAGTCGGTCGCCCGGATGGTCTTGATGTACCAGCCCAGGATTTGCCCCTGGTCGCTAAAAGCCACGTCGGCCAGGTTGGTAACCACCACCTTTTCAGGCTTACCATCCTGGTTAACATCCACATCGCGCCACTCAGGGGTCAGCGCCAGTGCAGGCGAAAGGGCAAACACAGCCAAACTGATCCAGAACCAACGTCTCATCCATACTCCTTCGTTTACTTAACCGAGTCCAGCGGGTTCCAGCGAACCCTGGGTCTTGCTTGGGGTACATAATCCAGCCCACCAGGGTGCAGGGGGTGACATTTGAGGATTCGCACCACACTCAAATACAGGCCCCAAAAAGCTCCATGGCGCTCCAGTGCTTCCAGTGCATAGCAGCTGCAGGTGGGGTAAAACCGACAGGTGGGGGGCTTTAGCGGCGAGATAAAGCGCCGGTAGAAACGCACGCTACCCATCAGGAATTGCTTCAACATTTCAGACCAACGCTCCAGATTCCCAAGATAGGGCAAACCAGCCCGTGTCATTGTACCAGCCCGCTCTTTTTCAGCACATGCCCCAAATCCTTTAGCAGCTCCCAGTAGGACGCAGATGCAGCCTCGGGCTGAGCCACGACCACCATCTCACAGGGCGGAAGGTGCATCTTACGCAAAATTTCCTTCAGGCGACGGCGGAACCTGTTGCGCACGGTGGCTTTTTTGGAAACCTTGGTGGATACCACGATCCCGACCCGCACCGGATTAAGGACATTAGGGCGTAAGGGAAACCAGCGCACCGAGAGGTGCTTTCCACGCCCAGAACGCCCTCCTCGGATGCGCTGGAAGGCTTTTTCTCCTTTGAGCGAAGAGAAGGGCATAGGTGAAGGGGTTAGAGGTTGGGGGAAAGATAGCATTCCGGGTGGTGTAGCTGTAGCGGGATACGGTCTTTGATAGCCTGGTATTCCTTGCGGACACTGGCCGCCACCGGCCAGCGCTCGAGAGCATGGGTACGCAAAGCTGTCCGGTCTGAGCCACGGTGTGAGCTGCTTTGGCAGTACCAAGAAATACCCTCTGCGCAGGTTGATATCGGACTACCTCCTGACCCTTCTACCCCGACCCCTAAGGAAAAACTCCCCAGAGTTGGGGAGCGACGCAACCATCCCGGATCTAACGGGTCAGTTGAGGTTCGCTGCTGACACTGAGCTTCACGCGGCCTTTGGTACGGCGGCGAGCCAGCACTTTGCGGCCTCCGGCAGTCTTCATCCGGGCCCGAAAACCGTGGGTTTTGGCCCGCTTGCGTTTATTGGGTTGCCAAGTGCGCTTCATCGCTTCCTCCAAAAACTGGCCAGGGCTGGACTACCCCCTGTTCTGCCAGACAAAAAATCCTGCCGGGTCGAGCCAGGCAACCCTGAAAGTGTAACACAACTGGACGAAAGCGGGAAGCGGGCAGTAGCACCAGGGCTGCGGTATGAATGTTTTGGGCGTAAATGCTCGTCCAACCACCCTACCAGGCCGCGGTCCTTGTGAGCCCTCTTGGATTCATTCTACTTTTGAAGGACGCAGAGGGCTGATGGTTCGAGCTTCTTGAGTGGGCGTCCGCTGCGCAATATCGCGACGAGCCGCCCGGCCAACCCAGGGCTGGTAGCGCACGAAACGCGAGACACCGGCCTGGCGGGGTTGGCTCCCTCGAGTTGTTAGGCCGCCGTTCACGTAGCATCCAGGAGCTCTCCTCCCCATTCGGCTGGGTCCACATCCTTGATCGTCTGGGAGAAGGTCCATGTGTGGCCGGCGGGATCCTCCGTCGAGTACTGCCGTTCCCCGTAGGGGTAGTCGGTCGGAGGATAGGGAACCTCGGGAATGACGGTACCTGGAGGCATGGAGCGATTTCTCACCATAGGAGTGGCACCTCGAGCGCTGAGGAGAAAGGGAGGGCTCTAGCAAGACCGGGGGTCGCAGACGTTGTGCATAAGCCGCGCGGTTGAGCGTCCGCCTTCATGCCCCGGTAAGGCCGCACTGAGCTGCATCCTGGACACTTTATTGCGATTCTGGTTCGTCGAGTCACGTTAGGCAGAAACATAGATCAACCGGAGCACATTCTCGTCAATCCGGTCATGAGCGATAAGGCGAAGCGGCGGCCGGGGTTCGGCGAAATATGGTTTGCCGTGACCCAGCACGACGGGGTGCAGGTAGATTCGATACTCATCGATCAGGCCCAGTCTGGTGAGGCTTTGCGCCAGGCTCGGGCCCGCAACTTCGATCTCCCCGTCGCGCTCGGCCTTCAGCGCGCGAATCGCGCCCTCGAGATCATCCTCGATAAGCCTGGCGTTGGGGCCAACCGACTTCAACGAGCGCGAGACGACCCATTTTGGCTGGTTCCGCCACGCCGCCGCGAAAGCGTGTTCCTCGGGCCCCCATTCAGGTTGATCCTCGTCCCAGTAACGCATGACCTCATACATGTGGCGACCGTAGACACTGCCCGCCTGCCCCTGAGCCTCCTCGATGAAATGGCGGAAGAGCGTGGGGTTTGGCGCAAACGCCAAATGGTCAACGTAGCCGTCCAGGGACTGGTTCATGCCGAACACGAGCTTAGCCATACCACTTCCTTTCTTGCAGTGCCTACCCTGGGAATTGCTCAACGAGTTTCCGGACATACCCTTTTGACACACCGTAGCTTACGATTACCACCTCGATGTTCCAAGCCTGGTAGAGCTTCAGCGCACGGGTGATGCTTTCTGTGATCCAATGGGTTTCGTTACCAAAGGCCCCTCCGCCAAGCAACGTCAAAAACACACGTCTATTTCCCGTGCTCCGCCCATTCAGGATGGCGATACAAATGGTGGCTTCGTAGGACGCCTCTAACACCAGCCGGGCAAAGTCTTCCCAGAGATCCGGGGGATGATTGGAATACGCAACGGGAAGGGCGGAGCAATAGGCCTGTGAGACCTTGTGCGTACAGTCTTTGAGCGTTACTTGTGTGTTCCACTGAATGCCGATCCGCAGCAGTGCGCGAAGTTCATCGCGTTCGGCTTCACTTGCAGCTCGAAGGCGATTCGAAATCTCGATCAAGCCGCTACGCGAGGCCAGTGTATAACCGTTACGCATCTGCCAGAAGCGGTTATCAAAGTTCCCCAACCCTCTTCCGAGATCTGCGAGGCAGTCAATCTGGTTGCTTTCCGATTGGCCTATCTGCCCATTTACCGGGGCAAAGTAGTTTCGATAAATCGTTCCGGCGCCCGCCGCAATAGCACACGACGGCCCTTGGGTATGATCGTTTTCATAAATACCCACACCATGCTCTGGGGTTACGCCTGGAGATACCATTTCGAGCAAATTGAACTGCGAAGCCACTTGAAATAGAGCGTCGGCATTCGATATGTCTGCGTGCAAAGCCTGGACGTCTGCAACCACCTCCCGTACCGATAGTGCGCCACCGCCAAGCCCACTAGAGCCGACGCGTTCTCGGAGTTCGGCCAAGGATGGGGTTTCCAACTGACCGCAAACCATCACCTTCCCGTTGACGCGGGATGTCAACGTTTCTCCGTCAACAACGATGTTCTGGCGCACCTGGGATGGTAACGTCTCGCGAAAGCCGGTCAACGCTTCAAACCATGTCATTGGAATTCTCCGGTGCGACATAACGGCAAAGCTCAACGGCACGCCCTGGCATGAACCACCCTGGAACCGAGCATACGGCATCATTCGAGATACATCTGGGCGCGTCCGTAGCAGCGAGTGTCAGGCCGCAGCTACTCCCCCTCTCTGAGCTGCTCAGCGTCCAGCAGGTCTCGAGGTCTTCCTGAGGCCAGCTTCGCTTTGATCAGGTCATCCTTTGAGATAAAGTGCATCTCCATGTCGGCTATCCGCACAGTCTCGCGTCGCTCCCACGCCTCGGCAAAGGCCACACCGGGGATGGACATGAGCACATCTACTCTCAGGGGTGGGACTCCCATCTGGTAGAAATATCCCTCTGCGGCAAAGTCCTGTGGGGTCAGGTTCGTAAGCGGTGCACCGAAGGCCTTAAGAGCGTTGTAAACAGCCACAGCATTGGCGTCGTTAACGGCGATGAGGATGTCCAGATCTTTGGTGAACCTGGGCTCGGTGTATCTCATGACCGCATAGCCACCGACGATCAGGTACTGGACGCTATGCTTTTTGAAAAGACTCAACAGTTCTTTGAAGTCGGGGCTCGTCAGCATAGCCTTCCTTGAGGAGCAGATACTCCTTGATAAGCTCGGAGGCCGCCTCGAAGAGAACGTCAGGGGTCTGGCTTTGCCAGAACTCTACGCTGAAATCCTTGTCTTCCCCTAGCTTGCCGTAGTTTTCCCGCACGACCATAAGGTTATTGTACTTTAAGCCGGCTAGCCCAAGCATGTAGCCAGTGCCACTCGGTATTCAGCGGCTATTTGGCTTTGCGACAACAATGCCGCCACAGGCCGATACCTGCGTATAGGACAAGGCCAAACCCGCCTGTTCAAGCATGGAAACGGCCTGGCCGGCAGCCCCATACTGCCCATCATCGTCCCAAATGTTGTGCCCGTGCTGCCGGGCCTGCTCGAGCATTCCCTCCGCCTCAAACGCGATGTCCCCCACAACGATTTTGCCACCCCTGGCGAGGCGCTTAGCTGCGCGCTCTAAGATCACGACAATTTGACGAAGAAAAGGCTCGTGAAGCACGTATGTCGAGACAATAGCGTCAAACGAGTCAGGGAGCGCTTCAGGCCAGTCGGCAAGCAAATGGGTGGTGCTGCGTGGCTTTTGTCCGCATCACGCTGGCAAATCAACGCCCCACACCTGAGCACCAAGATGAGCAAGCCCACCCGCGAGACTGCCTGTACCCGTGCCGAGATCAAGCACAGCAGCGCCAATCTGTATTCCAGACCGCCTGACGATGCCGCTCAGAACTTCATCATAGCCGGCCTCGGTATGCCGTGGAACGGCTTCCACAACCCCGGTTTTCGGATTGATCCAGAGGGAGTGAGAAGCGCCTTCCCGTTTCAAATAGCAACCAGCAATCCGCAATTGCGCTCCAGGTCTCGCCGTTTCACCCAATCAGCACCTTTTCCTGGATGGCGTCTTCAGGCAGTCCACGAAGGATATCCGCCTTGCGGTCTTGCAGAATCAATTCGATAGCCTGCTGCAGACTATTCTTGGCTTCCTCGATGGTCTCCCCCTGCCCATTGACGCCGGGAATCTCCGGCCAAATGGCCTAGTAGCCGCCCTCGGGTGCTCTTTCGATAATTGCTGTGAATTCAGCCTTCATTGAACCTCCTTTCTTTTATTGACCGAACGTTCTGCGTCAGCCGCACCGAACCGCACGCAGCGCGGTGAGGGAATGCGAGCGCCGCAGGTACGAAGCATGTCGGCTGCACGCGGTGGTTGGGCGATCTCACCGTATGGGCAAGTATGAATTGATAGCGAGTGGCCTGGTGCACTCCTACATGCCGGCACGCTTCATGTCGAGCCAGACCGCCTCGAACATATGACCATCGGGATCCTCAAAGGAGCGGTTGTAGAGCCATCCCATGTCAATCGGCGCACGCGTCCCAGCCTTGCCGCCCGCTTCCGCAGCGGCCTGGACAATACTGTCAACCTCGTTTCGGGTCTCCTGCGAGAGAGTCAACAGGACTTCCGACGTGGTGCGTGCGTCAACGACTGCTTTGGAAACCCAGCCCTTGAACTTGTCGTGTGTCTGCAACTGGAACGTAATCGTATCTGACCAGATCATCGTGGAGGTCGTGTCGTCGCTGAACCGTTCGTCTATTTTGAAGCCAATCGCCTCATAGAACTGCGTTGACACTGCAAGGTTTGTGACAGGTAAACCAACGTAAATCATCTTCGGCATTTCAGTGATCCTTTCAAGTCTCGTTGCGAATTGATCAAGCTCGCGTAATCACCCACTGTCGAACCAAGTTGCAAGCGCAGACTCTACGCGCTGCTTCAGGCTGCGGTGATTATAGCAACGCTCTGAAAGTCTTACATCGCCCAACGAGTGATTGAATGTCACCCTGTCGTATAACACCCCGTCTCAGGATGTTATTCGACATGACTGATGCACCCAAAGGCCCAAAACGATACTCAGCCAAAACCTCCCCCTTTTCTGAACGAGGTTCGAAATGTCCTGCGTTTGAAGCACATGAGCCGAC
>NZ_CALMCQ010000025.1 GCF_937863175.1 uncultured Meiothermus sp.
CGCTAACATCGGAAGCCGCCCTGCCCGATTGAATCATCTGACTCAATACCCAAAACTGATCCAGGCGAAGCTTGCCATCGCGCCGCAGTGCACCCATTTTTTGCAGGCGCAGATCGGAGGAAGCCTGCGCCGGAACCCCCGGAATGGCCCCGACCCGTACCAGGTTCACAAATTGCCCACCGGTCAGGGCTCCAGTCAGATACAGCTTCAGGTCATCGGGCGGCCTTCTGCCCTCGATCCAGTCGGCCAGCGCATCGAACTGCTCGCCGTTGATATAGCCCGCCAGCTTGAGGTGGGCCAGGCGGCTCTTGGCCACCGCGATGGGGTTCAGGGCCAGGGGGTAGTCGTCGGGGCCATAGAGCCTGGGGGTCTGGGGGGTGCCTCTGCGGAGGCTGAACTCCTCCACCCGGACGGCAGCATAGCGGTACGCCTCCCCGATGGTCACATAGCCATCCCCGTTCTCATCGGCCTTGCCCGAGGCTGCTTCCAGCAAATAGGCGGTAAAAATCCCACCGCCCAGCTCAGCATCTTCCCAGCTGGGTTGGGAGTCGGCAGAGGAGGCCAGCAGCACATTGGCCCCGCTCAGGTCGGGTTTTTGTGGTTTGGGGAGGTTCTTGCGCCCCGGCATGGTGAAGCTACGCGAGCCGGGCTGGGTTTGTCCACTAAAACACGCGTCCAGAATCAGAATCAGGCGGCCTTTGCCCTGGCTGGCCCTGCGAACCTGTTCTTGCAACGCATCCAGGGGCAGCCAGGTCTCCTCATCATTGATTTTGGCATCGCTGGGCATCAGGGTGGCCTGCCCCGAGCGGTTTGGCATCCCGTGGCCGGAGTAGTACACGATCAGGGTATCGCCCGTGTTCATCCGCCTGGCCAGGTCGCGGAGTTCAGCCTCGAGGGCAGTTTTGCTGGCCTCGGTATCCAGCAGTACTCGCACCTTGCTGAGCTGGCCCTTGTTGGGGTCTCGCAGGGCCTGGGCCATCTTGCGGGCATCGCTCTCGGCATAGCTGAG
>NZ_CALMCQ010000026.1 GCF_937863175.1 uncultured Meiothermus sp.
CGCGAGATCGTGGCCGACGGGATCAGCAGTTTCAAGATTTTCCTGTCCTACAAAAACTTCTTTGGGGTCGAAGATGGCGAGATGTACCAGACCATGCGGCTTGCTAAGGAACTCGGGGTGATCGTAACCGCCCACTGCGAGAACGCCGAGCTGGTAGGGCAGTTGCAGCAGAATCTTTTGTCAGAGGGCAAGACCGGCCCCGAGTGGCACGAGCCCAGCCGGCCCGAGTCGGTGGAGGCCGAGGGCACGGCCCGCTTTGCCACCTTTTTGGAGAACACCGGGGCCACCGGCTATGTGGTGCATCTTTCCTGCAAGCCCGCACTCGAGGCAGCGATGGCCGCCAAGTCAAGGGGTGTGCCCATCTATATCGAATCGGTGATCCCGCACTTCTTGCTGGACAAAACCTACGCCGAGCGCCCTGGCGTGGAGGGCATGAAGCATGTGATGTCGCCGCCGTTACGCCAGAAGGACAACCAGAAGGTGTTGTGGGATGCGCTGGCCCAGGGCTTCATAGATACCGTGGGAACCGATCACTGCCCCTTCGACACCTCGCAGAAGCTGTTGGGCAAGGATGCCTTCACCTCAATTCCCAATGGCATCCCGGCCATCGAAGACCGGGTGAACCTGCTCTACACCTACGGAGTGAGCCGGGGCCGCCTCGACATCCACCGCTTCGTGGACGCGGCCAGCACCAAGGCCGCCAAACTCTTCGGGCTATTCCCGCGTAAGGGCACCATCGCGGTGGGCTCGGACGCCGATCTGGTGGTCTACGACCCCAGTTACCGGGGTAAGATTTCCGCCGCCACCCAGAGTGTAAACAACGACTACAACGGCTTCGAGGGCTTCGAGCTGGATGGCAAGCCCTCGCTGGTGACGGTGCGCGGCAAGGTCGCGGTGCGGGACGGGCAGTTCTTGGGCGAGAAAGGGCGGGGCAGGCTCCTCAAGCGCGAGCCGGTCTACTTCTGATGAAGCGGCGCCAAATTCTCAATCTCCTGGGGGGGATCTGCCTCTCGGTAGGTGTGCTGCTGGCTCTGGGCGGTAGCTCCGCATGGGCCCTGTTTGTGGTTGCAGGGGGCCTTCTGATCGTCTTTGGGCAGCGCCGCTCCAAAAAGTGGTGAGTGGATCGGATATTATGTGTGACGCCATAGAATCCCCAGCAAACTCGAGGTCTGGATGTTGATACCCCTCGATCAACTGCTGGTGTTTGCCCTGGCAAGCCTGGCCTTGCTGCTGATTCCGGGGCCTGCAGTGCTTTACATCGTCACCCGCAGTGTCTCGCAGGGACGGACAGCGGGCGTTGCCAGCGTGCTGGGCATCCAGTGCGGCGGGATGGTACACGTGGTGATGGCCACGCTGGGCCTCTCGGCGATCCTGCTCTCGAGCGCCCTGGCCTTTAACCTGGTCAAGTACGCGGGTGCGATCTATCTGGTCTACCTGGGCCTGCGCACCTGGTTTTCCAGGGAGCCCCTGGAGCTGGGGGCTTTAAAGCGTCAGCCCCTGCGGCAAATCTTTGTGCAGGGCTTCGTGGTCAACGCCCTCAACCCCAAAACTGCGCTGTTCTTCTTTGCCTTTCTGCCGCAGTTTGTAGACCCTCACCGGGGAGCGGCCTCGATTCAGTTCTTGTTGCTGGGGCTGGTTTTTATCACCCTGGCAACCCTTAGCGATGGGGCCTATGCGCTCCTGTCAAGTTCGCTGGGCGGCTGGTTCCGTCACAAGGCCAGCGAGCCGCGCTTTGCGCTGGGGCAGCGGCTGGTGACGGGAGGCATATACATCGGACTGGGCGTGACTGCGGCCCTGACCGGCAACCGGCACAAATAGGGATCCCTATGATGCAATCCGACACCCCCCACATCCAGACCCCCCAAAGCAACCCCAAGGCCAGCCCCATCGTCTCGGCGCAGAACCTTTCGATGGTTTTTCAGACCGGCACTGTGGCCCTTAAGGACGCCAACCTCGAGATTGCTCAAGGCGAGTTCATCAGCCTGATTGGGCCGTCGGGTTGTGGCAAAACCACCCTTCTGCGCCTGCTGGCCGACCTCATCAAGCCAACTGCGGGAACCATCCAGATTGGAGGGAAGAATCCAGAGGAAGCGCGAAAGAGTCGGGCCTACGGCTATATCTTTCAGGCCCCTACCCTGATGGAATGGCGCACCGTGTTTGCGAACGTGATGCTGCCCCTGGAGGTGATGAACTTTCCCCAGGCCGAACGCAAAGCCAGGGCTGAGAAGATGCTGGCCCTGGTGGGACTGGAAAAGTTTGCCAAAAACTACCCCTGGCAGCTCTCGGGCGGGATGCAGCAGCGGGTCTCGATTGCTCGGGCCCTGGCTTTCGACCCCCAGTTGTTGTTCATGGATGAGCCGTTTGGAGCCCTCGACGAGATCACCCGCGAAAACCTGAACCTGGAACTGCTGCGACTGTGGCGCGAGACCGGCAAGACCATTATCTTCGTGACCCACTCCATCCCCGAGGCCGTTTTTCTGTCTACCCGTATTGTGGTCATGACCCCACGCCCAGGCAAGATCGAGACCGTGATTCCCGTAAACCTGCCCCAACCGCGCACCTTCGATACCCGCGAGACCGCCGAGTTCTTCAGTATTGCTACCGATGTGCGCGAGGCCCTGCGCAAAGGACATGGGTATGAGGTGACGGAGTGACCCGCATCTCTGTCAATCTGGTTCCAATGCTGGTGGTTGCAGTAATCGCGCTGGCACTGTACTGGCCGCTGATGTATCTGGCAAATATTCCGGCGGCTCAGCGGGCGCTGGATACCGGTGCGGCCCTGCCCTGCAAAACGGCAGTGGAGTGTGCGACCCAGTTGCGCAGTCCGGTTTTGCCCTCTCCAGAACAGCTCTGGAGAGGCTTTGGCAACCTGATGTTTCCGCTCTATTCGCCCAATGCCATCTCGATCAATGCTGCGGTGACGGCCCTCGAGACCATCGTGGGCCTGTTGCTGGCGGCCATCGTGGGCTTCTTTTTTGCCATCGGGATTGTGGCCTCGAGGGCCTTCGAACGTTCACTACTGCCCTGGATTGTGGCCTCCCAGACCGTTCCCATCATTGCCATTGCCCCCATGCTGGTGGTGCTCCTGGGGCAGTACGGGGTGCAGGGCTGGATTCCCAAGGCCATCATCGCGGCCTACATTGCCTTCTTCCCCATCGCCATCGGGGTGGCCAAGGGTCTGCGCAGCCCCGACCCGCTCAGCCTCGACCTGATGAAAACCTACAACGCCAGCCACTGGCAGACCTACCTGAAGCTGCGTTTTCCGGCCTCGGTTCCCTATCTTTTCACGGCTTTCAAGGTTGCCATGGCGGCGGCCTTGATTGGGGCCATCGTGGCCGAGATTTCTACCATCAGTTTTCATGGTATCGGGAAGATGCTGGCCGAAAACTCGAGGGCTTCGGATGTGGTGGCGATGTGGGTCATCATGATCTCTTCGGCGGTGCTGGGTATTTTGCTGGTGGCCCTGGTGAACTGGGTTGAGCGCCTGGCAACCCCCTGGCGCAGGGCTAAGCCGGCGAACAAACCTGTAGTCGGGAAACCAGGGATGCCGCAGAAGAGGGGGGTAGGATGATTAAGTCGCAGCCAACCAGCCCTGCCTTCCAGAAAGCCCTGCTTGGCTGGGGGATGGTGGTGGTTGGATTCGCAGTGTTGCTGTGGTTTATTGCAGGCTGGTGGAACCAGAGTGAGCAGGCTACGGACGCACAAAAACTCCTGATTGGAGCTGGATTCTTGCTGACCGTGCTGGGCACCGCAAGGGTCGCCAATCTGTTTGTCAACACCACCCACCCTGTCGTGGGGTTCACTCCTGCGGCTCTGACCTTGCTACTGGTGGTGGTAACGGCGGAAGCCTTGCTGCGGGCCTATCAGGTTCCCCCAGGACTAATTCCTACCCCCAGCCGGGTAGTTGCTACCTTGTTCGAGGTGCGGGATGTGCTGCTACGCGATGCCTTTCAGACGGTCGTACTGCAGGCCCTGGTGGGATATCTGATCGGCTCGAGCCTGGGGGTAGGGGTGGCTCTGCTGGTGAGCCGGTTTGTCTTTCTCGAGCGCGGTCTTTTACCCTACGCCACGGTTTTTAGCAGCATACCCATCGTGGCCCTGGCCCCCGTTCTGGTCAAGATGGTGGGGATTGACTGGCAGTCCAAAGCGGTGATCGTGGCCATTACGGTGTTCTTTCCGGTGGTGATCAACACCTTCCGGGGCCTGACCGAGGTCAGCCCGCTGTCGCTGGATCTGATGCGCTCGTACGCGGCGGGCGAACTGCAACAGTATCGCTGGTTGAGGCTGCCCAACGCCCTGCCCTTCGTCTTCAATGCCCTCAAGCTGGGCACTACCCTGGCCATGATTGGGGCCATCGTGGGTGAGTTTTTTGGGGCCAATGGGCAGGGCCTGGGGTTTCGCATCCAGATCGAGGCCGGTCGTTTTGGTTTCGACATCGTATGGTCGGCAATCATTGTGGCTTCGGTGATTGGCATCGCCTGGTACAACCTGGTGGCGTGGCTCGAGCGGAGGCTGACGGGGTGGCATGTTTCATACCGCGAGTGAGGAGGGTGCCAGGCTCGCACCTTCGGTCTCGAGCGGAGGCTGACGGGGTGGCATGTTTCATTTAGAGAAAGCCTGTAGCCAATAGCTGATGGCCGATAGCAAAGAGAACGTTTGCGATACGCCATTCGCTACTGGCAATCGTGGGGGAGGTGGAGATGAGGGAGGCGCAGGCTTGACAAATGGGTATTCGGCTACGGTAGGCTACCATCTGAAGTCGCTCTGGCACAAAAGGAGGCAAGGATGAAGAAGTGGTCGGTCTTTTGGGTACTGGCAGTCTTCGCGTTGGCATCGCTGGCAAGCGCACAGCAGAACCTGGTCAGGGTCAACTTGCAGCTCAAGTGGTTTCCCCAGGCCCAGTTTGCGGGCTATTTTGTAGCCAAGGAGCGGGGTTTTTTCCGGGCCCAGGGGCTGGATGTGACCCTGTTGCCCGCAGGCGACCAGTCTCCCATCCAGGTGGTTCAGTCCGGAGCTGCCGACTTTGGCACGACCTGGATTGCCGACCTGCTCACTGCCCGCGAACGGGGAATTCCAGTGGTTCATATCGCCCAGATGTTTCAGCGCTCGGGCTTTACCCTGGTTGCCCTCAAATCCAGCAACATCAGAAACCTCTGTACCGACATGAGGGGCAAGAGCGTGGGAGTCTGGCCCTCGGGTAACGAGTATCCGGCGGTGGCGCTGTTCCGCAAGTGCAACCTGACCAGCTCGCTCGACCCTCGAGCCACCAACCCCGATGTGACCGCGGTGACCTATCCCTTCGACCCCTCGCTGGTCTTCCCCGACAAGGTTCAACTGGTTGCTGCCATGACCTACAACGAGGTCAACCAGATTGCTGGGCTGGGCTATGACGAGACCAAAGTAGACGTGTTCAGGCTGGCCGATGAGGGGATCAACCTGCTGGAAGACCTGATCTTCACCACCGAGCGGGTGCTCAACGACCGTAACTTCAAAGGTTCGGGCCTCACGGGCCGCCAGGTGGCTGCCCGCCTGATCCGGGCTTCCATTCAGGGCTGGAACTGGGCCGTAGCCAACCAGGCCGAGACCGTGGAAAAATATGTGCTGCCCGTTTGTGGCAATACCTGTAAGGGTTCGGGAACCAGGGCCGATGCCCGGGATCACCAGACCTGGCAGATGGCCGAAATTGCCAAGCTCTACAACGCTGGCGCTACCACCAGGGGCTGGGCTGGTTTCCTGGTACCTGCCGATTTCCAGGCCTCGGTACGCTTGCTGCGCGAGCAGGGCATCCTGACCCGCGACCCGCCCCGCCAGACCGTGGATTATGGGCCGTGGGAAGCGGCTATGGGGAGAAGAGCAGCCGACTACCGTTAGATAGCGGTGGTCTTTGGGCGACCCTGGGGTCGCCCTTTTTTTGTACCAGGGCGGTTTTCAACTGGACTGCTTCCCAGGTTGCTTTGAAAACCGCCTCTTTACGCTGGGCTCCGTGACTGGGTGCACCTGCTATGGCAACTGCCCAGGGGCAGTAAAATCAACTCGATTCACTACCCGGAGGAAACCATGCTAGACCCCAGACGAACCGTGGCCGAACTCAAAGAACTGCGGACCTTGACCGCCGACGAAAACGGGGCCTGGCGGGTGGCCTGGACTGATACCTGGCTCAAAGCCAGGGAGTGGTTTGAATCCAAGCTGGCAGGCTTACCGGTCGAACACCATTACGATGCTGCGGGCAACCACTGGGTCACACTCGAGGGCACGTCGGAGAAAGCCCTGCTGATCGGAGGCCACCTGGACTCCGTGCCGGGCGGCGGCTGGTTGGACGGCTGCCTTAACGTGCTGGCGGGACTGGAAGTTATGCGCCGAATTGCCCAGGAGTACCAGGGGAAACCCCCCATCACGGTGCGGCTGGTGGACTGGGCCGATGAGGAAGGAGCCCGTTTTGGGCGGAGTCTGCTGGGCTCATCGGCCTTCGCCGGAACCCACACCCTTGAGGCCGACCGTGGTCGCACCGACCGCGAGGGCATCCGGCTGGAAGACGCGTTGAAGCGCTGCGGGGTGGAGATTGATCGCTTCCCAGAGGCTCAGGCTGAGCAAAAAAACGCGGCGGCGTACCTCGAGCTGCACATTGAGCAAGGCCCGGTTCTGCTGGACAAAGGCCTGCCTCTGGGGGTGGTACTGGGTACCAAGGGTGTCGAGCGTCACGCCATCACCTTCCACGGCCAGGAGGCCCACTCCGGCTCTACGCCGATGAACCGCCGCAAAGACGCGCTCGCCGCAGCGGCCAGACTGGCGCTGGAAATACGTCCCATTGCCATGAAGCACCCCGATGCGGTCTGTACGATGGGTAGTGTCAAAACCTTTCCCGGCATCGTGACGGCGGTAGTGGGGCGGTGCGAGTGTACCCTCGATCAGCGCGACCTCGAGGCGGGGGTGCTGGCCCAGATGTACCGCGAGGCCCACGAAGCCAGCGAACGCTTTGCCAGAGAAGAAAACTGCACGGTGGAATGGAGCCGCATCTGGAACATCGAGCCGATCCCCTTCCACCCGCAACTCATCGAGTTCTGTGATGAAGCGATCCGCGAGGTGGCGGGGGTCTCGTACCGCCTGCCCTCGGGGCCCCTGCATGATGCCGCCGAGGTGGCTCGTGCGGGTATTCCCACCGTGATGATGTTCACCCAGAGTCTGCATGGCATCAGCCACAACAAGATAGAGGACACCCGGGAAGAGCACCTCGAGCTGGCCGTGCGGGCGCTGGATCGGTTGGCCGACAAGACCATGCGCTGGATAATGGAGCAGTAGGTGTATGCCCGGTCGGTCAGGCCTGGACTCTGGTTGCGGTTCTGCCCATGAGCCTTCCTACCCTGCGACAAATACTCGAGCTGCCTGCTTTTGCGGGAGCCACGTTGCTTTCAGGGCAGGCCAAACTCGAGACCCACATCGCCTGGGTACATGTAGCGGAAGTACTGGATGTGTCCCGGCTGCTGTCGGGGGGCGAGTTGTTGCTCTCGACGGGCCTCGAGCTATCCCGCACCACCCCCGAGGCCCGTACTGCGTATGTGCACTCGCTGGTAGAGGTTGGGGTTGCTGGGCTGGCGCTGGAACTGGTGCACTGGTTGCCTGAAGTGCCGGACGAGATGCTGCAAACCGCCCGCATCCTGCAATTTCCAATCCTGGCGTTTCGTACCGAGGTACGCTTTGCCGACCTGACCCGCGCAGCCCACGAGCGGATTTTGCGCCCCGGTGCGGATAGGGAAGAGCCGCTCCTGGAAGCGCTTCTGGAAGCTCTGGTCGAGACAGGCCGTGATCGAAGCTTTTTGCTGCGTCAACTGGGCACCGTCCTGAACCTGCCCAGCCGGCCCCGGAGTACCTTACTGACTACTCTGGAAGCCCTGCTGGACTCGCAGTTCAACATTGCCGAAACAGCCCGCAAGCTGGGGGTGCGTCGGCAGAGTATTTACTACCGTCTGGAACAGCTCAAGGGCATGTTGGGCGATCTGGACAGCCCCGAGCGGCGGTTGGGGCTATGGGTAGCCCTGGAATTGCTCAAGCGATAAGGCAGCGGCCCACAGCCGCTGGGTCATAGAGCGCTCTTCACAAAGATGGAGCCCTCCGGGGTCAAGAGGGTCTCCATAGTTGAGATGCGAGATAGTGCCCCGAAAGATCGGTAGGGACTCGCGCCAGATACGCATAGGCCCATTCTGCTGGTTTTGCACCTCTACCCTGGCGCAAACCAGGAATCCTCTGTCCCAGACAAGACCGTTGCCGTCCGTCCGGGCGGCAACGTCTGTGAAGTGCACGATACGATACGCCGCTGCAAGTCCCAAATGCAGATCCGGCTCAACCAGAATCGCACAATTTATCGTGGGCGCACGTAGAGACCCACCCTGACCCTGGGAGCGAGAGGCTTCCTAGCCTTGTATCAAGATGACCTGGGTCATCAGGGCCAGCACCAAAAAGTAAAACAGCGACGAGCCGCTAATTACCTCGACGGCGCTCCACTGGGTACGGCCCAGCATTTTTTCACCAATAAAGAGGGTGGGATAGGCATATAGCAGCACAAAAGAAGCCAGCATTCCACCGATGGACTGGTGGAACTTGAGGTTTACCGTCTCGTTGAGGAAATAGCGATCATGATCGCTCAGGTGGTTGTAGTCGCGCCCGCCCAGCTCGGAGTCGAGCAAGCGGCGGTGCATCTGGTTCATGGTGCGGTGAGCGAGAAATGCAGCTACGCCAAGCGCAAAAGTGATCAGGAGGGGGATGATCAGGGTGCTCATTGCACTGGAGTATAGGACGATGCTTCTGGACGCCGGGTGATATTCAACCTGGAAACTGGGATATTCGTTACGTTTGAGGAAGGTGAGATAAACGCCCGTCTTGAGACGGGAATTTCTTTGCTCCTGGAGACCGGTCTCACCATCCTGAGCGTTCACGACGGCACAGAGCATTTCCCCCCTTACGATGCCGGGTGCGATAGTCTGTGGACTATGGAATCGCTCTCTACCCTGGTCGTGCACGGAGCCACTGCCAAAACACCCGCCAACCATCCGGTATCCTTGCCGATTTACCAGTCGGCTTCCTGGACATTCAGCGATCTGGATGAGGTAGATGCAGTTTATTCGGGTGAAAAGCCCGGTGTTATCTATGGGCGCAACGGAACCCCCAACCACCGGGCTTTGGAAAACCTCTTTGCCAGGCTTCACCGGGCCGAGGCTGGGGTGGCTTGTGCCAGTGGGATGAGCGCTTTGAGCGCGGCGTTCTTAGGGCTGCTGAGCCAGGAAAGCAAGGTGGTGGCTTCGCAGGACTTGTATGGCAGCACCCTCAATGTCTTGCATGATCTGCGACGCTTTGGGCTCGAGCTGGCCACGGTTGAGATTACCGATTTTGACCGAATGCATACGGAGCTACAGGGGGCTCAGATGCTGGTGCTCGAGACCTCTTCCAACCCTCGCCTGCGCATACCGGATCTGCCCAGGCTTTGCACCATGGCTCACCAGGCCGGAGCAGTGGTGTTGGTGGACAACACCTTCGCTTCACCCTACCACTGTCGGCCAACAGAGCATGGTGCAGATATCGTGATGGAAAGCCTGACCAAATTCATCAGCGGACACAGCGATGTGATGATCGGGGCGGTGGCTGGACGGCACCGCCTGATTGAACCCATCCGCTCGGTGGCGGTTCGTATGGGTCTGGTTTCCAATCCCCACGAATGCTGGTTGAGTGTGCGGGGAACCGAAACCCTGGAAGTGCGGATGCAGCGAGCTTCCAGCAATGCTGCCGAACTGGCACACTTTCTTGCAGGGCACTCGAAGGTACGTCAGGTACACTACCCCGGCCTGACCTCCCACCCCGATCATCTGACTGCCCGGCAGGTGCTGCAGAACGGTTTTGCCGCGATGCTTGCTTTTGAGCTGGAGCCTTCCCGCCAGATGCTCAACAACTTCTTGCGCGGCCTTGGCTACATCAAGCTAGCCCTCTCGTTAGGAGGTGTGAACACCACCCTCTCGCACCCGGCAACCAGTTCCCATCGGTTCTTGTCGCCAGACGAACGCGAAAAACTGGGACTCCACGACGGCTTTTTGCGGATGTCCGTTGGGATCGAAAACCTCAATGACCTGAAGAGCGACCTGGAGCAAGCGCTAAGTGGTTTGTAGTATGAGGTTTGTGAGTGCAGGACGAGTATTTTTACTTAACTACTATAAAGCACAACCCGTTTTTTGAATAGCGGCCTGGCCCTTTTCCGGTGCCCCTCTTTCTGTCAAGCTGAGGGCGGAGGAATACATGCCCCTTTTGGTTTGTCCCACATGCGAGAGCGGAATGAACGAAATCCAGCGCAACGGGGTGCATATTGATGTCTGCCCCAAGTGCCGGGGAGTCTGGTTGGACGGTGGCGAAATGGAAAAACTGCTGGGCCAGGTGCGCCAGACCATCCTGAC
>NZ_CALMCQ010000027.1 GCF_937863175.1 uncultured Meiothermus sp.
TGCGCAAGGGATTGATATTCCCCTGCACCAACAGGGCATTCTCGCTACCTTGAGCAGCAGGCAGAGGCATCGCCCACAATCCTATCCAGAACAGTAAAATCCCCACCACACCCAGCGCCGGGGCCGAAAAAATGACCCGTTCCATTCGCAGGCCTTGCCAGGTATAGAACAGACCAAGCGCCACCGCCAGCACCAGCAGCGAAAGCAGGTACACTCCTCCCACGCTTGCCAGCATCCGCCCCGGCGCATCCACCATCACATAACCCAAAAACCCCCACGGGAAAGCAATATCGCCCAGGGAGGTGAGGTATTCCTGCACCACCCATAGCCCAGCCCGGGCAACGGGTTTATCCTGGGTAAGACCAAACACGGCACCCCAGATGGCCGCCTTGATCAAGACCAGCGGCAGATAGGGCGCGGCGCCCCAGGGGGTTTCGAACAGCACTACAAAACTCAGTGGTAGCCAGACCAGATGCACCGCCCAGAAACCAAGTCCGGCCAGCAAGCCAAAACGAAAACCCCCCCTGGTCAAAAGCCAGATCAGCGGTAATGGGGCCAGGAAACCCAGTGGGGTGGGGGGAAGGGTGAGCGCAAGGGCAACACCCAAAAGAAGTGGAAACCAGAGCTGCACTGCTAAAGCATACGCCGCTGGTTTTAGAAAAGCCTGAACTTTCGGCCTGGGGCAGTCCGGGTTGCATAACCCTCGTTGAAGCCGCTTCGCCCGCCAACCCCTCAGTCAAGGTAAATGCGTTCCAGCTGGGGGTTGGTTGGGGGTATTGCGACCGTCTCCTGCCACCCTGAAATGGAAAGTTAGGTCTGGATAAAGCCTGCAATCAGGGCTAAATGAGTGATCCTCTTTGGCGTATCCGTGGCAGAATGGAACAGCAATGCGGTTAGCAATCATCGCGGAAATTCACGCCAATCTTCCGGCGCTTGAAGCGGTTCTGGAGGCTTTGCGCAAGGAGGGTGTAGATCAGGTGCTGGCGGTGGGGGATCTGGTGGGGTATGGCCCGCACCCGCGCCAGGTAATACGCAAGCTCGACAAGGAAGGCATTCCCTGCATACCGGGGGCCGCCGACCTGCGGGCGGCTTATCCCCTTCCCTCTCCGGCCCGCGAAGGCATCGCCGAGACCACCATCGTCTGGACACGGGAGCAACTGGGTACGCGTGAAATGCACTTTTTGCGCAACCTGCGCTCCCGCCACCGCTACGATACGCCGGGGGGCCGCTTGATGGTGTTTCACGGCTCACCCGAAGACCCGGAGCACAAGGTAGACCTCAACGATGCGCACCCGGCGGAAATTTTGAAAATGTTGGAGAGCATCCGCTCGCGCTATGCGGTGGTAGCTGGCAAGCACATCCCCTTTCGCCGGCTGGTGCACAAGGGGGTGGTCTACGACCCTGGCTCGGTCGGGCTCAGCCTGGGAGGCGAGCCCGGGGCCGATGTGCTGATTCTGGAAGACGACGTCCACGGCGAAATCCACCACCGCTTTCTTAAGCTGCCCTACGACTATGGTCAGGTTACGTTCGACCTCGCGGCCTGGGAGTTGCCAGAGGTACTGGCAGAAGTGGTGCGGCAGGGGCGGTTCCCCAAATAAATCACTCTTAACCCTTCTTCACCACCAGAATGCCCGGCAATGCAGCCCAGGACGCACCTTGCACACTATCGGCAATCAGGCCTGTTTATACAAACACACCCTGTGTCCGAACCCGCCGGATCCCTCAACGTGATGAACCATGCCGGAGACCTCACCCCGACCCCCTGAACTCGCACTGCAACTACTGGGCCAGCCAGGGACGCGGTTAGACGGCAAGGCGGTGACCCTTCCTACCCGGAAGCTTTTGGGGCTGGTAGCCTATCTGGCGCTCGAGGGTTCCACCACCCGCACCAGACTGGCGAGTCTCTTCTGGAGCGAGAACGACGAGGACAGTGCCCGGCGCAACCTGCGTCGCGAGTTGCACCGCCTGCGCGAAACCCTCCTCAGGGATTACGTGCATATAGGGGAGATGACCCTCCATCTGCATACCTACCAGACCGATGTGGCGCAGTTTAGAGGGCTGCTCGAGCAGGGTAAGGTGGGGGCCGCCCTGGCAGTGTACCAGGGCAGTCTGCTCGAAGAGCTCGAGCTGCCAGGGGCCACTGGATTTAGCGAATGGCTGGAACGCCAGCGGGAGGAATTAAGCCGCCTGTGGCAGCAGGCCCTGCTCTACCAGGCCGAAACCCTGGAAACCCGTGGACAGTGGCGTGAGGCGCTGGAGATTCACCACAAGCTGCTGGCGCAGGATAGCCTGCAAGAGCGACACCAGCGTGAGGTGATGCGGCTGCATTATCTGCTAGGCGAGCGCGAGGCCGCCCAGCAGTACGCCCCCGAGCAAATCACCACCCTGTGCATAGACCTGGCCTACCCACTGCTGCAACAAGGACTGACCGAACAGGCCCGGCAAAAGGTCGAGCAGGCCCTGCGCCTCACCCAGCCCTGGCAGCGCGACCACGCCCTGGCCCTTAACGCGCTGGCCCGGCTGGAACTGGCAGCCAACCGGCCCGCCCCCGCCCAACAAAGTCTGAGCCAGGCCCTGGAGATTGCCTACCGGCTGCAAGACGAGACCCTGGCCTTCGCCTTCCTGACCAACCTGCTGCGGGTGCAGCTCGAGACCGGGGCCCTGGGGGAAGCCCGCATCTGCCTGCTGGAGGCTGAAACCCGCTTCAAGGAGGCCCATCCCCGCACCCACAGCACCCTCAAACGCCGCCTGGCGGAGGTGGAGTACCAGTCCGGTCACCTGGGGGCCGCTCTGGAAGCCCTGAAAACCGCTATCGAGATGGCCGATGCCCTGGGCGAGCGCGACCAGCAGGTGAGCCTGCGGGCCCTCCAGGCCACCTGGTTGGGTTATCTGGGGGCCTTGCCCGAAGCCTGGCAGGTCTGCGCGGCCCTGGAGCAACTCCAACCCGATTCGCTACAACTGGACTGTGCCCGGGCCCTGCTGCACCTGCTGGAGGACAACCTGGCCGCTGCCCAGGCCCTGCTCGAGCCCCTGCATACTCCGTCCCACAGCCTGCCCGAAACCCAGGCCACGGTCTGCTGCTACCTGGGCCTGGTCGCCAACGCCCAGAGCCAGCCCGAAAAAGCCCTGGCCCTGGCCCAGATCCACTATCCCAGCGGGGCCTTGCAAACCCTGAACCTGGCGGTACGCCTCGAGGCCACCCGGCAGCTCGGTCAGCCCCTGGACTCCCTGCTCGAGGAAGCCCGGATCCACCTGGCCTCCGGCAAAGCACCCCCGCTGGAGGGGCTCGAGCTCTGGCGCACCCTGGCTTTGGCCCATCAGTCCGGCGACCAACCCGAGAATCTGCGCCAAGCCGTCTGGCAAAATGTCCAGGAGCTAGCGGCCACGCTGGGGGGCTTCCCCCGGCTACAGCAGACCTTTTTGCACAGGCAACGGAACAGGCTTAAGTAGTTTTGTGGATTCCTATCTTCTGTGTGTGGCAGCGCGTTCGCACAACACGGAAGTTGGCATTATCTGTACTTCTTGCAGAACATCTCCGTCACCGTCCACAGTTCGGGCGCCAGCAATTCCTTGACCTTTTCTTGAATCCAGTCTGGGGTCTCACCATAAAATGCCTCGGCTATCCCACCGGTTATGCAAGCGAGTGTGTCGCTATCACCGCCCAGCGAAATCGCATTGCGAATTGCATCCTCATACGATTGAGAATCTAGAAAAGCGGTAATTGCCTGCGGAACAGTGCCCTGGCATGATACGTCGAAAGCATAAGAGGGCCGGATTTCATCTACTGTCCGGTTCAGGTCGTATCCAAACATGGCCGCGACGTGCGATCGGATGGTTTCCTTACCGCTACCCGTTCTGGCGAGAAATACTGCCAGTGCAGTCGCCTGAGCACCCTTGATCCCCTCCGGATGGTTGTGGGTAATTTCCGCTGTCATCTTTGCCTGGCGCAGCACCTCGTCTTCCGTAGGAAAGGCAAAGCCCACGGGACTCACACGCATGGCGGAGCCGTTTCCCCAACTGTTGTAAGGCCCAGCATCTGGCAGGTGAAGCCACCGTATAAACGAACCGCCATAGCCAGCGTTAGGGTATTTCCTGCCGGTGTGGCGTATGGAATCCACATAGGGCTTTCCGCTGAGGATTGCATCAGCAATTGCTACAGTCAACACGGTATCGTCTGTAAAGTCACATCGGGGATCGAACAGGGGAAAGTCCTTGGTCTTTATAGAGCGATGCTCGTATACCGAGCCAATAATGTCTCCTGCAATGGCCCCGATCATAGATCTCCCTTGGCCGAACCACAAACCATGCCACATCCGCAGCGCAACTTACCCAGAGGTAGATTGAGCCGCAAAGTCAAGGCCGTGTCACCAGATGCCGTTCCTATTCTAAAAGCTTAGCACGGGTGACCACCAAGGTTTGTCACCCGGCTGGAAGCAACGAAAGGTCAGGTTCGCTTAGCCCACGTTTAATCTGACCCCATTAGCAAAAACTCAAACGGCTGTGAGGGAAACAGGGGTGGTTTGCAAGCCCCCATGATCTCCACCCACCGTCATAACGGGGGCCGGCACGGGGTACGAAATCCACCAAAGATTTGATCCTCCTATTGCTCCTGAGCTTTGCAACGCTCTTGCAACGCTCGCTTTTCTACTCTGGCCTCCGAGGTGAAAAACATGGCACAACCGCGTTGGTTTGTACTGGTACTGGTAGCCCTGGTGCTGGCCCTGGCCGCCTGCGGCAGCCCCGGCTCGCGGCCTGCGGACAACTTCAGCTTGCGCCTGAGCCCTGCCGATCCCAAGCTGGCACCAGGGGGCAGGGTTGCAGTAAGTATTGAGATAACGCGCCAGAGTGGCTTTACTGGCCCCATTACCCTATCCCTCGAGGGGGCCCCTGCTGGCGTGGTGGCCAGCTTTGACCCCAATCCCGCCACGGAAGATTTCAGCACCGTGACCCTCGAGGCCCCTGCCACCCTGGCCACCGGCAGCTATTCGCTGCAGGTGCGGGGCGTGAGTGGGGCGACCTCGAGTGCCGCCGCCGCCAGCCTGGCCGTGGTTTCCGTCCCCCCCTCCACCATTACCGTGGATACCAGCCTGGCACCGGCCATCGCCAGCCGCGAACCCCTGGCCGATGGCGTACCACGCCCACTGGTAGCCATGAGCGATGCCAGAGGCAACCAGGTGGACTTCGTAGAAAACGAGTTGCTGATCTTCTCCAGCGATGCTGCGGCGGTAAATGCCCTGCTCGCGCGCTGGAATGGCACCCTCCTGCGCCGGGCCGACCCCCCCAGGGGTAACCCCCACAACCTCAAGTCGGTGTTTCAGATACGCATCAACACCAGCAGCGCCGATACCAGCCGACTGCTGAGCGATCTCAGCATCCTCGACCCGGCCTCCCGCAGCGACCTCAAGGTTTCCAGCCAGAGCGCCCTGCGCCTGCTCTCGGTGGCGGCCCAGGAGAAGCTGGGCGGAATGGAGGTGGCGCTTAACGTCCTGACCCGGCCCCAAACCTTCGAGGACAACACCTCCAGCGAGGGCGGTCTCCAAACCGGAATGATTGGAAGTTCATATAGCGCTAATGTCTTCGACTGGCCCTACATGCGGGCCGGGGGCATTCAGAATATCGGGGTGGTGGATGCCTGGCGGGCCCTCGAGCGGGCCGGTCGCATCAATCCCGCCAACGGTTCGACAGGGGTCATCCGGCTGGCCATCATTGACGGGGGCTTTTTTCCCAACCAGGCCGACTTCCACCGTTTTAGCGGCGACCCTGAAGAACTCAACCGCATCAACCCGATGCCCTGCTCGGGTGGCAACGACTGCCCCTACCACGGAACCAACGTCGCCATGGCCGCCGCTGCACGGGCCGACAACAACTTTGGCACCGCCGGGCCGGGTGCCCCCGTAGCCCATTTGTTGCTCTACCAGCAAGCCGGGGTAGACGATGTGATCTACTCGATCTTCGAGGCCATTGACGAGGATGCCCGCATCATCAACATGTCCTTTGGCGTACGCTTCCCGGCCATCGGGGCCTTTCTGGGGCTGGCGTTCGATGCCATCACGGCCACTGCCAATGCCTATGGCGTCATGCTCATCGCCTCTGCCGGCAACGATGGCGAGAACGTGGACGCCGAGGACTGTTTCATCGTCTGCTGGGAAGAAGCCTACTGGAGCCCCTGCGAGAACACCTACGTGATCTGCGTGGGCGGACTGGCCGACAACTCGGTAGAGCGCCATCCCGGCTCCAACTTCGGTGGGGAAAACGTGGATATCTTCGGCCCCTTCCGAGTCTATGTCGGCGTTGACCCCGGCGAAACCCAGGGGCGAAACCAGGTCAAGGGGGGCACCAGCTTTTCCAGTCCCTTCGTGGCGGGGGTCGCGTCGTTGGTCTGGGCGGCCAACCCGAGCCTGACCGACGATCAGGTCTGGAGCATTCTGCGCAACACCGCCCACAAGGTCACGATGCCCGGAAATAACAATCAGGTCTTGCATCGCTACGTCAACGCCTTTGCCGCTGTGCGGCAGGCCCTGGGCAACGTCCCCCCACGGGTGGTGATCGAGGCCCCGGCCAACAACACCAGCCTCCCCTTCCGCAGCAGCTTCACCTTCCGCGCCAGCAGCAGCGACCTGGACGGCCCCACCCCGCTCGTTTCCTGGAGCTCCAACGTAGACGGCGCGCTGGGCCAGGGTGCGGAAATCACCCGCTCCTTCACCTCCCCCGGCCCCCGCCAGATCACCGCCAGCATCACCGACAGCGGCGGCCTGACCCGCACGGCTTCCATCAGCGTGACCGGCACCAACCTGCCCCCTACCGCCGAAATCACCAGTCCCACTGCCACCACGTCCCTGGTCGGACAAACCCTGTTGTTCCGGGGTCGGGGCCTGGACAGCGACGGGGCTTTCCCGGTGGAGCTGCCCTGCAACCGCCTGACCTGGAGCAGCGACAACAGCGCCGACACCCTGGGCAGCGGCTGCGAATTCTCGGCCAGCTTTGCCAGCCAAGGCACCCGCACCATCACCTTGCGGGCCACCGACCCCTACGGAGCCCAGGGAAGCGTCACCCGCACCTTCACGGTTAACAACCCACCCCCCAGCGGCCCACCAGTGATAACCATCCTCAACCCCAAGGATGGCGATTCATTCCTGGCCAACAGCAATATCCGGCTTTCCTACAGCATGACCGACCCGGGCGGCGGGCCCGGCAGCCAGTACACCGTGGTCTGGCGTCTCAGCTACGGCAGCCAGAACTGGACGATCGTGCCCAAGACCTGTACTCTGAACCAGATCCCCTTTCCCTGCTTCACCCCTGCCGACTACGGCATTAACAACCATGGGGTCAAGCTGATGCAGCTACGGCTTTCAGTCACCGACCCCGAGGGGCTTACCGGCACCGACACGGTGCAGATTTCCATTGGCGCGGTGCCTTAGAAAGGAAACCACATCGGCACAATGGGGCGGGTTTTCTGGGGCATGGGGGTGGCCATGCGGGTGGTGGGACAGCGGGTTCCGGTGGCCTATCTGCCCGACGACCCGGCCCGCACCACCCCCTCCACTGGGCCAGGATTCCCACCCGAAACTGAAGAAGGACAGGTATGAAACCAACTGGATCCGCCCCCTCCGATTTGCTGCGGGAGTACCGGCTCTGGGTCTACCCCGAGACCCCGAGCCAACCCTGGCACGCCACCCTGGAAAAAAGCGACCAGTCCGAACGCCTGGAATTCGACTCTCCCCTCGAGCTGGCCCGGCATCTAGCCAACCTCACCAGCTCCGCTCTGCGTGGGCGGCTGCGGTAGCTGGCGTAAGCGCCAAACGATCAAAACTTCTCTATCGCGCTCGTCACCGACGTTGTGCCCTCGGCCGGACGCGCTGGCCTGTCACCGGGCTCGATCAATGTGAAGGGTGCTACGTCGCACAGCCCTGCCGTTCCAGCAAATCTCGAGCCACCCCCGCTACCAGTGGCTCGAGGTCTTGCGCCAGCGGAAGGAGCGAGTCGAAGTCGCCCAGCCGGCCCAGGGCCTCGGCTGCCGTGGCCCGCACGATGGGGTTGGTATCGTGCGCCCCCTGGCGCACCAGGGGCAGGTAGTCCGGGTTGCCCAGATTGGCCAGCACCACCAGCGCATTGCGGGCCATGCGGGTGCGGCCCGGACGCCGAAAGACCGTCCCGGCGTATTTGCGTTCGAAGGCTCTGGAGGAAAGTTGAAAGAAGTCCTCGAGGTTGGGGTAGGCCAGCTCGGGCTCGGGTGCAAACCCCTGCCAGAAAGACCGGGCCTTGCGGTTCCAGGGGCAGACCTCCTGGCAGACATCGCAACCGAAAAGCCACGCCCCGATACCCGCCCACAGCGAAGGGGGAACCAGGCCCCGGTGCTCGATGGTCCAGTAGCTGATGCAGAGCCTCGAGTCCAGGGTTCCATCGCCCAGCAGCGCCCCGGTGGGACAGCCGCCGATGCAACGGCTACAGCTTCCACAGCGGTTGGGGTAGGAAGCAGCCGTGGGGGGCAGCGGCGCGCTGGTCAGCAAGACCGCCAGCGTGAGGTAGGTGCCCTCTCCCATCCGCATCAGCATGGCATTGCGCCCAATCCAGCCCAGGCCGCCCAGCACGGCATGGGAGCGCTCGGAGAGGGGGCCGGTGTCCACGTAGCCCTTGGCTTGTAGGCCCAGGCTTCTGGCCAGGCGCTCAAGTTCGTGCAAATGGGGCTCAAAGAGCTGGTGGTAGTCTCGCACCCAGGCATAGCGGGCCACCCGGCCCAGGCGGATCCCGTCGGGTGGTCTTTCGGGCGGGGGGTAGGCATGGGGAGCTGCCAACACCAGCACGCTTTTGGCCCACTCGAACCGGCCTGATGGGGTTAGTCTGGTATCCAGGCGCCTGGCCAAATAGGCCATCTCGGCCTGCTTGCCCTGGGCAATCCAGTCCCGGTAGCGTTGCTGGGTGTCCAGTGGCAAATCCACACCTGCCCACGCAGTCAGAAAGCCCAGCTCCTGCGCGGTTTGGGTAAGTATCTCGACCCCATTCACACAAAATGATTGTGCCGTGTCCGACTGGCAGATACAAGCTTGGCTCCTCATCTTGGAGGCGTTTATCGTGGGAACTGCTCCTACTGCAGCGTCGTAAAGATATCCGTCCACTATCGCAGTCAGAAGGGGTCGTAGGTCATAGGGCAAGCAGCTATCGGAATGGTGTTCAGCATTTACTCAGCAGGCAATGCCACCGAAACAGTGGTGCCTTGCCCAGGCTGACTGGCAATCTGGATGGAACCCTGGTGTCGCTCCACAATCCAAAGGGCGATTGCTAGCCCCAGCCCACTGCCGCCTGGATCGCGTCTGCGGGCCTTGTCGGCACGGTAGAAGCGGTCGAATACATTGGGTAAATCCTCGGGGGCAATCCCGATGCCGGTATCTTGTACAAGGAGGTAGCTATGATTACCCTCTGGCTTCAACTCGACCCGCACCGAGCCGGTAGCTGGGGTGTATTTGAGGGCGTTATCGAGCAAAATCACCACCAGTTGTTTGAGGTAGTCCCGGTCACCATACACCCACAGGGGTTGAAGATGGGTTTCCAGACGTTGCCCTTCCGTCAGGTGGGCTGCATCGCGGATCGCTTCCTGCACCACCTGGTCAAGTCGCACGTGGGTCTGGCGAAGGGGCATCCCGGCATCTCCCCTGGCCAGCACGAGTAAATCGGCTACCAACCTTGAAAGCCGCAAGGCTTCGCGCTCAGCTTCGCTGAGGGCCACCTGGCGGTCGGCTTCGGGCATGTCGGGGTAGCGCCTGAGCAGCTCGAGGTTGCCCTGAATCGCTGCCAGAGGTGCGCGCAGTTCGTGGGAGGCATCGGCCACAAAACGCTTCTGGAAATCGGAGGCCTTGGCCAGGTTTTCCAGCATCTTATTGAACGTCACCGACAGTCGCCCCAATTCATCACGGGCCGCAATGGGCTGCACCCGCATTGAGAGGTCGGTGGAATGGGCAATTTGCTGCACTGTTTCAATCAGGCGTGCTATCGGCCTCAAGGCCCCCCCCGCCAAAATCAGACCTAGTCCAAACACTGCCAGCATCGAGATCAAACCTACAGCAAACAACAATGTCGCCAGCCACCGCACCGAGGCATCCAAAAGACCCAGCGGGGTGAGCGCTTCGAGGTAGCCCAGCGTCTCATACCCCTTGATTAGGGGGGTCACATAGACCCGCCAGCGCTGCCCATCCTGGCCTTGCTGGAGCAGGAAGGCCCCCTCGTTGCGCGTCCAGGGCAGGCGCAGCAATTGCGCTACCGGATCTGCATAGACTGAGTTATCAGGTTCAAGTACGTTCTGGGGCTGAATATGCTCCAGTGGAGGCTCCAGGCGCGAGCCCCGCTTGAACTGTCCTGTGCTGTCGTAAAGGCGAAAAGCGACCTGAATCTCGGAGATGTCGGCCTCGAGTACATACGAAGTGCCCGACTCACTCCAGCCCACCGCCACATGGTTGGCCGAAAGTACCAGCACCTGGTCAAGGGTCTGGTACTGCCCACGGGTATACGCCGAAAACCCCAGCAGCGACACGAGTGCAATCAACACCGTACATAAGGTGCCGTACCATAGCGCCAGACGAAGCCGAATCGGCATTCTGGTCTTACTATAGCCCCACTTGTTGAACCCTGGCTTTTGCACAATGTCAAGGCCGCAGCCTTTACGCTCCTTCAAGGCTAGGCGACTTCGCATTCCCCTCAGGTTGCAACCACCGAGCGGCCTTCCAGTACCGACTGATAGATTTCCAGGTAACGTGGAAGTACACTTTCGGGACGGAAGTGGGTAATGGCGCGGGCCCTGGCCGCCTGGCGCATTTCTTGGCGCAGGGCTGGATCCTCGAGAATTTGTAGCGCAGCCCAGATCATCCCCTGCACATCGCCAATCGGTCGTAGGAAACCAGTGATTCCGTCCAGCACCACCTCCGGAATGCCACCCGCGTGGGAGGCCACCACCGGCACTCCACAGGACATAGCCTCGAGAGCCACCAGTCCAAACGACTCCTGCTCCGAAGGCAACAAGAATAGATCGGCCACCGAGAGGAATTTCTCGATCTGGGGAGTAGATTCGATAAACTGCACGCGACCAGTAAGCTCGAGCTGGTGCACCAGCTCGACGCACTCACTGCGCTTGGGGCCATCGCCAATCATCAGCAGCCGGGCTGGACGCACCTCGGCAATACCTGCAAAAATACGGATCACATCCTCGGGGCGCTTGACCTCGCGAAAGTTGGAAACGTGCAATAAAATCGCCTCGTCTGGTTGAGCAAAACGCGCCCGGTAGGCAGCATCGGCATTGGGCTTGAAGCGCTCCGAGTCCACCCAGTTGTAGACTACCTCGATGGGGCGATCCACCGCAAAGCTGCGCTGGGCCATCTGCGCAAGCGAGTTGGAAACCGCCGTGACTGCATCGGACTGCAAAATGGCGTGTTTGGTAGTGAGGGCAAAGGCAGGCTCGAGGCCCATTAGCGTAACATCGGTGCCGTGCAGAGTGGTCACTACTTTGATGGGCAGCCCCATATCCCGCGCCAGAAGAGCGCTGGTCGCATGGGGGATGGCATAGTGGGCATGCACGATCTCGATCCTGTGCTCCTGAATCACCTTGGCTAGCGAATTGGCTGCTGTCAGGGTAACCATCGAATCCTTGAACAAGGGATAATCGGCACTTAAGAACTCGTGAAAATGCAGTTTGGCGGCTGGCCCCACCGAGCGCTTGGTAATCTTGCCGATCCAGTTAAGCACACTCTGATTGCCCTGTTGAACAAGGCGAGCCAGAGCAGTCCGGGGACGCGGTTCACTCCCCAGATCGCGCAGATCAGCCTTCACCCGGCTGGCAAGCCGCTCCTCGGTGAGGCGAAACGGCCGCTCAGCGGCTATCACATGAACGGTATGGCCTAGCTCTGCCAGGGCCAGCGCCAGTTCCGTCGCAACCACACCCGAGCCTCCAGCACTGGCATGACACAGGATTGCAAGTTTCATAGGGATCCTTTCAAGAAATCCGGAGAGTGAGCGGCAGGAGTTGGTTTGACTGATTCATCTCGAGCACAGGTTGCTCCGCACATACCAAGAATACGGGCACCAGTTCGGGATGTTTGGGCTTGGCCATGAAGATCAAATAGTATAACAGCCTCGAGGCTCCAATATCCTTGAGCAGGTCGCCATAAACCAGTCTGGCACTGACCTGGGCGCGGGCCAACAAGGCCACCGCCAGGGCCTCCTCGAGGATTTCCCAGCCAAGATGGGCTGCGAGGGTTTCCCGATCTTCGCTATGTCAAGTTCGTCATCTTTATAGGTCTCGAGGTAACACCGAGCATTGTTCAGCACAAAGACCAGATGCAACCGGTCACCAAGGGCATGAGCCAGTTCCAACCCCCGAACCACCGCTGCCCGGCAGTGGGTACTGGTATCAGCAGGGATCAGGATGTGCTTGTACATCCACTACCTCCGATAGAGCTGGCCCGTGGGTTCCCAGCCGATGTTAGAGGGCAGACCGGTGGCTTCTGGTTCCGCCCAACCTACATGGATATCCACCATCCTTTTGGGCAGATGTACCACCAGGACATCGGCAGGCGCACGGCGCAGTACCTCCTGGCTCACTGAAGGCGATAGCCTAGCCCACCAGACTTTGTGCTCCAGACGGTGCAACACGATCAAATCCGCCTTCCAATCCCGGGCTACCTGGACGATACCCTCCACCACATCTCCTTGCTGCAACTCCGCCTGAACCCCCAGCATGTCTGCCAACTGTTGAAGCTTGACCCGCTCCTGGGTTTCGATTTCTTTGGCCAACTGGGGCAGGTACTGCAAATTAGCTCCCAAAAGAGAGTACGGCATCAACAAATTGAATTCATGATTGGCCCGACCCACATGCAGCAGCCGGATATGGGCCTGGGGATAGCGCCGGCGCACAACCTCGAGCACCGCCTCAGTATGCACCGAAAAATTGGTCGGAACCAGTATATGTCTGATGATCCTCATGGCAGCCTCTCAAACTCCTTGAACCGATACGTCTGGGGTTCACGCTCGGGTCTTTCTGACTCGACAGCATCCTCTTCTGATTCAAATTTTTCGTTGACGCGGATAAGCCCGGCCAATCCACCCAAACCCACCACGATCAGCCCAAACAGTAGCAGGGCTGCAACAATCTCCAGCCAGGGGCTCCAGGCCACGGCTAGCCTCCTTGATTGAATAATGTTGCTGGAACAACCGGTTTAATGTCCTGGGTATAGCGGAATTGATCGTCCAGCAGAGTGTACAACCTATTGGGCGAAACGGTCAGGAAGAGGTCTTGATTGGTATCTTCGCTACCCACAATGTAACCCACAATCGCCCCAGTGCTGGTTTCCAGCGTCACCCCCACCAGCATCCCAAGGGGAACCCCCTCGGGTAGCGCTAAGCGTGATCCCAACACTTTAGGCCGCGACAGCATCTCGGCCATTCGCTGGCTTATTTGGGGCGAGGAGCCTATATCCCAGACACTAATAGTGTCACCCAACAGACTATGTACTATTTGGAAGGGCACCACTGGGGTTTTGGGCGACCATATCGAGCTGAGCAATAGCCCCAGCAACACGTGCTGCTCATAGTCCACCAACAGATCGTGTACCTCGCCCAAAACCTCTTTATCAGGCTCCAGGAGCACTTTCCGTCCAATGAGTTCTCTTCCCCCTATTCGCATCACTCCCTCCTTTTCAAAGGCTAGTACCGGGGACTGAGGCTGTCCTGTTGGGAGGCTGAGTGTAGGCTGAGTAGTCTGGCAAGCAAGCTCTAATGCCATCGGAGGCAGTTAGACAAATCGTGTGGGGCTTCCAAATTCCCAACCGAACACTTGCGCAGGGTGTCATTTCTTGATTTGCGCTGTACTGAACAGGAACCCTGCCGATATTTCAAAGCACTCCCTGCGTCGAATATCCAAGATTCTGCGCAGTTGATCATTGGGAGTTAGTCATACGCTGTTAAGCTCTCCCCTCTGAATTTGCCCATGACACTGCAAACTCCACTAAACTACAAGCAGATGAAGAGTATCCTGGTCATTGACGATGATCCCGGCATTACCAGTCTGCTCACCCGGGGACTTTCTTACGAAGGATTCAACGTATCTACGGCTGCTTCGGGTGAAGAGGGGTTGAACCTGGCCCGCGACTACCCTCCAGATCTGGTTATTTTGGACTTGATGTTGCCGGGCATTGACGGACACGAAGTTTTGCACCGACTGCACACGGTGGATCCACAGTTGCCGGTGCTGTTGCTCACGGCTCGAGACACCCCAGACGACCAGATTAAGGCCTTTGGATTTGGAGCCGAAGATTATGTGATCAAGCCTTTTCGCTTCGAGGTATTGCTAGCCCGTATCCAGGCCCGACTAAGGCAAAGCCAGACACGGCCTGCCGAGCTTCGCTACACCGATCTACATCTTAATCCCGAGACCCATCGAGTATTTCGCAGCGAACGTGAACTCGAGCTGACCGGGCTCGAGTTTCGCCTTCTGCACACCTTCTTACGTCAGCCCGAACGAGTGCTTTCCAAACAAGTGCTTCTGGATCAGGTTTGGGGTACCGACTTTTTTGGCGACGCCAATATTGTGGAGGTCTATGTTAAGCAGCTCCGGCAGAAACTCGAGGCTAAGGGCGAACCCCGTCTGATCCATACCCTGCGTGGAGTGGGCTACGTCCTACGGGAAAAAAGTACGGGGCGTGGTTAAAACAGCGCAACTCTCAGAAAACCAAGAGAGGTCTCGGGTGATCCCAATACAAGCCCAGGCTATCGGGTAGTCAGCAACCGACATAGGCACACCACACAGAGCAGCTCCTACGAGAGCTTGCTCACAATAGAAAGGCTTTACGTTGCCAGAAAAAGAGAAAGTCCCCTGCATGGGAGGGAGAGGTACTGACTTGACAAGCCAGCCAGGAGGAGATCGGTAACGTGCAGCAGGTTGTTTTTGTTACTTATGCAGACAACCCAGAAACGACCTCTAAGCTGCCACAGTAATTTTGTCAAACCAAATATCTGATTTTACGCGGTCAGGCCACGATGCGTCCCAGATTGGCTGGTCGTCCCACATGTTAAGTATATTATCGGGATCTATATAAGATCCAACTGGTAATCCGGATAGTGCAGGCACAAAACCTAGATGTAGACCGAGCCAGATGCAGTGACAACTTTGCAGTGGAGATACTTATGCCCGGGCCAGAGCAGCTCTGGCCCGGTCAGCTATCTGGTAGAGTTTTTCCCTGGTGACGGGGAATTTGCCCTCCAGGGACAGCCCTTTGCCGTCTTCCCAGTGGGCATGGTGGTGGACATGGCCGCCAGGAATTCGGAAAGCCACATGCTTGAGCCTGGCGTGGCGGGGCGAAACCGAGGCCAGGAAGAAAGGCTCCCCCCGGCCATCCGATAGCGAGACCGCCATCAGGGTGGTGGGTACTTCATAGGGGCGCTCCATGCGGTAGATAAAGTCGGGGAAATCAGACTCCCGGGTGAAGTGCACACCTTTTTCGGCAGCGTATTCCTTCAACCATTCAATAACCTGTACCCAGGATTTATAGAGCATTTCATCATGGGGATAGTCGTGACCGCCACTCATAGCTTTTAGTCTATCGGGTTGGGGCTAGAATGTCTAAGAATCCATGGCGGTCGAGAATAAAACCTGGCAGACACAGGGCCACAAGCCTGGCCGACCCCCGCTTGGATTAAAAACCGACCTCCAGCCCCCAGCCTTCGCGTTTCGACCGGGCACTTGACCGACGCACCACCTGAGACCCACGAGTTTCGATAATCCGGCAAACCCGTCTACACCGGTAATTCATAAATATCTTCAGAGCCTGGTTTTCGGGATGGAAAGGATGGAAACAAGTTACACAGGAGTGTAGAGGGTGTACTAGGATAGAGGTTACATGCGTCTGGATGACCTGCCCCCGCTGCCCGAGACTCCAGGGGTCTACCTGTGGAAAGCAGGCGAGACCATCCTCTATGTGGGCAAGGCCAAAAGCCTCAAGGCCCGGGTAACCAGCTACTTTCACAGCGAAGGCAAAAGCCTGCGGGTCTCGCGGGAAGCCACCCATCTCGAGTTCATCCTGGTGCGCGACGAGGTCGAGGCGCTGCTCCTGGAGGCCAACCTCATCAAGCTCCACCGCCCTCACTACAACGTCCTGATGAAGGATGACAAACACTACCCTTTCCTGAAGCTGACCCATGAAGAATGGCCCATGCTGATGGTGGTGCGGCGCATGCAGGACGACGAATCCCGCTACTGGGGGCCGTTTCCGGACGGGGGCGCGGTGCGGCGCATCAAACGGCTGGTAGACAGGGTCTTTCCCTTGAGGCAGAACTCGGGGTTCCCATTCAAAAAAAGGCGCTTTCCCTGCCTCAACCATTCGATGGGGCGGTGCCTGGCTCCATGCGTAGATAAAGCCGACCGGGAGCAGTATGCGCGGGTGGTTCGACAGGTAGAA
This sequence comes from uncultured Meiothermus sp., assembly GCF_937863175.1. Taxonomy (GTDB): domain Bacteria; phylum Deinococcota; class Deinococci; order Deinococcales; family Thermaceae; genus Meiothermus. The sequence goes on from NZ_CALMCQ010000027.1 coordinate 16,434, forward strand.
CACCTGCTGGATGGCAAGGTGGAGGAGCTATACCAGAGCCTGGAAACCCAGATGGGGGAGGCCGCCAAAAACCAGGATTTCGAGCGGGCTGCCGAGATCCGAGACCAGGTGAGTGCGGTACGGAGCTTTTTTGGCACCACCCAACAGGCCTACGACCCCGAGTTGGGCGATCTGGATTTTCTGGGTTTTGCCCGTGCGGGCGACTACGCCATGCTCCAGCACTACCAGATGCGGGGTGGGCAGATGCTGGGGCGTATCAGCCGCTTTGTGGAGGGTGTAAAGGAGGCCAGCGATGCGGAGCTGCTGGAAGCCTTTATGCGCGACTACTACCTGAAAGCCACCCCACTCCCCCCCCTGGTTTTGTTGCCCTTTGAGCTAGAAGCCCAGGAAGCCTTCTCGGTTTTTCTGAGCTCCAAAGGCCGCAAAGTGGAGGTACGCATTCCCCAGCGCGGGGACAAAACCCGCCTGATCGAGCTGGCCCAGAACAACGCCCAGACCACCCTCGAGACCGAACTTAAGGTACTGGAGCGCAAAGGCGACCATCCCGGCCTCAAGGGGCTGATGGAGGTTCTGGGGCTTTCGCGCCGTCCCTACCGCATCGAGGGCTACGACATCTCCAACCTGCTGGGCGAGAGCGTGGTGGGCTCCATCACGGTCTTCGAGGGGGGACGCCCCAAAAAAGCCGAGTACCGTCGCATCAAAATCAGGGGTCTGAAGGGCCAGCCCGACGACTTTTTCTCGATGGAACAGGCCCTCACCCGGCGTTTCACCGGAAGCCTCTCGGACAACATGCCCATGCCTGATCTGCTCTTGATTGACGGAGGCCTGGGCCAGGTGCGGGCCGCTAAAAAGGGTCTGGAGACCGCTGGCCTGGATATTCCGCTGGTGGGGCTGGCCAAACGTGAAGAAACCCTGGTGCTGCCCGATGGCACCACCATCGCACTACCCCTCACCCATCCGGCGCTGCAACTTCTGATCTACCAGCGCGACGAGACCCACCGCAACGGCGTGGAGTTCCACCGCAAACTGCGCAGCGAAAAAACCCTCAAGAGCATCTTCGACGATATCCCTGGCATTGGCCCGGCCCGCAAGCTGGCACTGCTGAACCATTTCTCGACCCTGGAAGAACTCCGGGCCATGAGCGTGGATGAGCTTGCCAGGCTGCCGGGCCTCGACCGGCGCAGTGCACAAGCGGTTTTGAAAGCGCTTGATGCACCCCTAGCCTCCAGGGGGCCGCCCACTTGAGTCTGACTGACGCGAGACAAAGCCTCCAGTCCCGGATCTATCGTTCATGACCCATGGACTCTGGCGCATGACCGCCGACCCCTGACTGGCATACAACTTCGCCTCACGGTAGGCTTACGCTTGTGGAAACCATTCGCATTGCCCTGATGGGGGGCGGAACCGTCGGGACTGCTTTGGCCGAGCTTTTGCCCTGGCATCAGGCTCGTTTCAGGGCCCTGGGGCTCGAGGTCGAACTGGCCAAAGTACTGGTGCGCGACACCCACAAAAGCCGACCAGGGATTCCCGCTCGGCTGCTTACCGACCATCCAAAGGGCTTTCTGGACGATGTGGATGTGCTGGTAGAGGTGGCGGGCGGCACCGATGTAGCAGGAGACATCGTTTTACAGGCGCTGGAAAGGGGCCTTCCGGTGGTTACCGCCAACAAAGCCCTGCTGGCCGAGCGCTGGGGCGAACTGCGTGAATACGCCGAACAGGGCGAGTTGCACTACGAGGCC
>NZ_CALMCQ010000028.1 GCF_937863175.1 uncultured Meiothermus sp.
GCGTTCACCCTGAGCCAGGATCAAACTCTCCATAAGTGTTCGCCGCGAGCGGCGAATCTGAGTAGACCTGTATCAAAGGTCTTGATTCTCGTTTAGAACGTCCGAGAAAACGACGTGTACATCGTATTTTCTGCTGATCTTTCTTTGTCAAGATGCTTGGCCACCTTGCGGCAGCGCAACGAGAAGTGTACCGACTGCTCCGCAAGCTGTCAAGCCCTATCCGTGCTCGAGTCCGACTTACCCGATAGGCTCAGATGAGCCGAGCGCAGTTGGAGTGCTCGTAATAGATCGGTTTTGCTCAGGATACCCACCAGGTTGCCGTAAGCGTCGGTGATGAGAAGCCTCGAGAATCCCTTCTCGGCCATGCGTTGCAGAGCCTCGAGAGCAGTGGTCTGCTCTTCGGCCAGCAGGGGAGGGCGCATCCGTTCTCGCACCGGTGTGTTGAGTGTGGCATCTTGCAGGTCTTCCAGTCCAATCAAGCCCAACAGCCGCCCGTCTTCCAGCACAGGGTAGCCTACATGCCGCTCGAGCTTCATCTTTTCGAGTAGCCCCCCCACACTCAGATGGGGAGGAACCCAGCTCACCTCGCGGGTCATCAGGTCGCGCACCACCAGGCCCTCGAGGGTGCGGCTAAGCACGGCCTGCTCGGCTTCGGCGCTGGCAGCGATAAAGATAAAGAAAGCAATCAGGATCAGGAAGAGATTACCAATCAGCAGTCCCAGCAGGCCCAGCGCAAAGGCCAGCAATTTACTAATGATGGTGGCCGTGCGGGTGGCCTCGAGGTGGGGGTAGTAGAGCGCCAGTAGGCTGCGCAAAATCCGCCCTCCATCGAGGGGCAGGGCTGGGAGCAGGTTGAACAGGGCCAGGCTCAGGTTGATGAGGCTCAGATAGCCCAGCAGAAACTGGCCCCCGGCGGCCTCTGGCGGAACAACCCCCCGCAGTAGACCAAAAAAACCAGCCAGCAACACACTCACGATGGGGCCAGCGATGGCGATGACGGCCTCGGCCCCCCTGGTGCGGGGCATCTGCTCGAGCTGGGCTACCCCGCCCAACAGCCACAGGGTAATCTCGCGGGTCTGCACCCCATAGCCCCGTGCGGTGAGGGCATGGCCTAGCTCGTGGATCAGCACACTGATAAACAGTCCGATGGCCGCCAGCAGGCCCAGCAGGTAGGGGGTCAGGCCGTCTACCAGAGCCGGGTCAGGGCTGATCTGTAGCAACCGCAGGTAGACCGGAAGCTGGCTGCCGATCAGAAAAGCGAACAGCGGCAGCACGATCAGAAAACTCAGGTCGAGGGAGACCGGAATCCCCAGCAACCGGAAAGGCAGGCGGATGGCTCGAGTGAACACTGGAAGAATGTTACACCCTGGCAAGAACGCTTGTGTGAGACAGCTTTTTTGTATCGGTTTGTGGCCTTCCACCGCCGACTTCTCACGCGTGGAAAGGGGCAATCTTCTACGCTGGGATCATGACCGATGTGGTGGTGATCGGGGCCGGGTTCGCCGGGATGGTAGCGGCCAGGGAGTTGTTGCAGCGGGGCTACCAGGTGGTGGTGCTCGAGGCCCGTGACCGGGTGGGGGGACGGGTTCGAGCCGGACGTGTGGGAGGGATCTGGGTGGATTTCGGCGGTACCTGGCGAGGCCCTACCCAGACCATGCTGGACGCTCTGGCTGCGGAGTTTGGGGTGGGTTTGATTTCACAGTACGCTGCCGGACGGCGGGTACTGGAAATAGGGGGACAACGCAAAGCCTACCGGGGTCTGATTCCGCCCATTGGGCTGCGGGCGGCCTGGGAGGCGGGGGTGGCCATTTCCAACCTCAACAAAATGGCCCGGCAACTGCCTCTGGAGGCTCCCTGGCAGGCCAAAGAGGCTACAACCTGGGATGCCCAAACCGTAGCGGACTGGCAAGCCAGGATCTCGTCGGAGGCAGCCCGCCGGGTGTTTGATATTGCCACCCGAGCCATTTTGTGCGCGGAGCCCCGGGAAGTCTCGTTGCTGTATTTTCTCTCCTACATTCGGGCCGCAGGTTCGTTGGAGGGCCTGGCTGAGGTAAAAAGCGGTGCCCAGCAAGACCGCCTCGAGGGTGGGATGCACGGCCTGGCCCAGAGACTGGGAGACTTGCTAAGGGTCAACCTGGCGCTGTCTGCGCCCGTCAAATCCATTGTGCAGGAAGCCGAATCGGTCACGGTCTACACTGATGGAGGCCGCTGGCAGGCCCGGCGGGTGATTGTGGCCGTTCCACCTTTGTTGGCTGCCGAAATTGCGTTTAGCCCAGCCCTTCCAGACCGGCGCCAGAAGCTTCAGGTCTCGATGCCGATGGGGTCGGTGATCAAGTGCTTTGCCGTCTATCCAAAGCCTTTCTGGCGCGAGAAGGGGCTTTCCGGCGAGGCCATCAGCGATACGGCAGTGGTCAGCCCGGTGTTCGACCTGAGCCCACCAGATGGCAGTGCGGGCATCCTGGTGGGCTTTATTGATGGGGCCGCAGCCAGAGTGTGGAGTGCCCGAACGCCGCAGGAGCGCCGGGTCGAGTTTTTGCACTGCATGGTTCGCTTCTTTGGCCCGGAGGCCGCCCATCCCCTGGACTACGCCGACCACGACTGGACAACCGAGCCCTGGAGCCGGGGTTGCTACGAGGGCTATATGCCACCGCAGGTGATGACCCGCTACGGCCAGGCCCTGCGCGAGCCGGTGGGGCGAATTCACTGGGCGGGAACCGAGACCGCTACGGTCTGGACGGGGTATGTGGAAGGGGCAATTCGCTCGGGGCAACGGGCCGCACAGGAAGTAGCGGTTACACTGGGTTGATGCGGCTGGTGCTGGTTCCAACTCCCATCGGCAACCTCGAGGACATCACCTTGAGGGCGCTACGGGCACTCAGGGAAGCCGAGGTAGTCGCCTGTGAGGATACCCGGCGCACCGGAATCTTGCTCAAACACTTTGGTATTTCCAGGCCGATGGTGCGGCTCGACCAGCCCACCGTGAGCAATGCCCGGCGGCTTTTGGAAGGCTACGAACAGGTGGCCTACGCGACCGATGCCGGCACCCCCGGTATTTCCGACCCTGGGGCCGAGCTGGTGGCACTGGCCCTCGAGGAGGGCTGGAAGGTAGAGGTTCTGCCGGGTGCTACCGCACTCATTCCGGCCCTGGTAGCCTCGGGCCTGCCGGCTGCCCGCTTTGCTTTCGAGGGGTTCCTGCCCCAGAAGAGCTCAGAGCGCAGGGAGCGGCTGGAACAGGTTTCGGTGGGTCGGACGGTGGTACTCTACGAAGCCCCCCACCGCTTGCGCGATACCCTCAGTGACCTAATCAAGGTCTACGGCCCCCTGCACCCGGTGGCATTAGCCCGTGAACTATCCAAACTCCATGAAGAAATCTGGCGCGGCAGCCTGGGTAATGCGCTGGAATATTTCAAGGAACCCAGGGGAGAGTTTGTGGTGGTGCTGGGGCCAAAGGCGACGAAGGCCGAAGGCCAAAAGCCTATAGCTGAAGACTTGCTGACACAGCTAAAGGGGCAGGGGCTAAAAGGCAAAGAACTGGTCAAGGCCTTGACCGAGGCTGGGATTCCCCGCAACCAGGCCTATGCGCTGGTTCACCCGCCGGATTCGTCGAAATAGAGTGCTCTTCGCAAAAATCAAACTCTCTTCGGCCTAATTTTTCATCCCGAACAGAACGGCGGTCTTATCCGGGCAGCAGCCGGGAATAGCGCGATAGGCTGGATCCGGATGACACAATCATCACCTTTCTGAGTAAACTAACAGGCAGTTTTTGGCTTTCGACCCCTGGGTCTGTGCAGGGAAAGTTCTGCTTATGGAGTTTGGTTTGGATGAAGCGAATAGCGGTTTTTACCAGTGGGGGCGACGCGCCCGGCATGAACGCGGCCATCCGGGCGGTGGTGCGCGATGGTGTGGCTCATGGCCTGGAAGTTATCGGCGTCCGGGGTGGCTACCAGGGCATGATCGAGGGCGACTTTGTGCCCCTGGGGCCTCGAGATGTGGCCAATACCTTGCAGCGGGGCGGCACTATTCTACTCACTGCCCGTAGCAAGGATTTCATGACCCCAGAGGGCCGGGCGACGGCTGCCGAACACCTGAAAAGGGCTGGAATCGAGGGGGTGGTTGCCATTGGGGGCAACGGAACCTATGCCGGAGCGGCCAGACTGATCGCCGAGCACCAGATCCCGGTGGTGGGTGCGCCTGGAACCATAGACAACGACCTCTTTGGCACCGATTACACCATCGGCTTCGATACGGCGGTCAATACCGCCCTGGATGCCATAGACCGCATCCGCGATACTGCCGCCAGCCACTCGAGGGTCTTCTTTATCGAGGTGATGGGCCGTCATGCAGGCTTCATCGCCCTGGAAGTGGGTATTGCGGGGGGCGCGGAAGTGATTGTGCTGCCCGAAGACCCCATCAGCGCCCAGGGGTGTGCCGGGGTGATTGTTGGTTCGGCGGCCAAGGGAAAGAAGTCCTCGATTGTGGTGGTGGCCGAAGGCGGGTACGAGGGGGGTGCGGTGGCCCTGGCCAACGATGTGCAGCAATCCTCGGGCATCGAAGGTAAAGTAACCATCCTGGGCCACATCCAGCGCGGTGGCAGCCCCACCGCCAAAGACCGTGTGCTGGCCAGCCGCTTGGGTGCAGCCTGCGTGGAAGCCCTGATGAGTGGAGCCAGTGGGGTGGCGATTGGCGAGGTAAACGATGAAATTCGTCTCACACCCTTCCGGGAAGCCATCGAGAAGCGCAAGGATATCAACCGCAAGAAGTACGAACTTGCCAGGGTGCTGGCCTTGTAGAGAGTGTTACCCTGTAATTTAAGGTGCGAGGACACTGTTCCAACTGTGCGTCACTCAAACCGGCAGATTTGCACCGGGGTTTGAGTTATTATCTTGCTCATCAGGCAGAGGTAGACGCCTAAGTACAAGAGCGAACTACGGTGGCTAAGGAGCTTAGACACATGATCAAGGCCAATTCCCTTCAAAAAAGAATCAAAGACCGGTTTGCTGATTCGCTTGGCATGAGACATTATGTGTGTTACCACAATGAAGAAAGAATGGGCTACTCGTACAAGGAAGCTGATGAATTTTCTGTCGGCACTTCAAAGAATGTTGATAAGATTCTTGGAAATAAAGTTTGGATTATCGCTGGTATAGGTCGACCTCGAGAGTATTACTTGTGCTCGTGGTTTGTTGCTGATGTCATTGATGAAAACGAGGATGACTATTTCAAGAATGTCGTGTATGGCTCGGAGCGTACCTCAAGAGCAATCATTGATCCGCCGATCAAGCTCAACGATCTACCTTGGTTAAAGGAATTCTTGAGAAACCAAGCGAATTTCAGTTTTGGGCTTAGAGTTATCCATCCAAAATTTGCTTCTAAGTTTGAAGGCTTGTTAAAAGGAAAGCGTATGCGGAAGGAAAGCGCTTCAGGCATTCCAATCATTGGAGATGGCTCGGGAGATCCTCTGGATAAGAGATTGGTTGAGAAACGGGCTGTCGAGTTGGTATCGAAAAAATATAAGTCTAATGGCTGGATAGTAAAGTCGGTTGAGAATGAAAGAAAAGGCTATGACCTGTTATGTCGGAAAGGTCGACTAGAAGAACATGTCGAAGTGAAGGGCTTAAGCGGTGTTGAAAAAGATTTCACCTTGACAGCGAATGAATATCAGTATGCTTCTAGAGAGAGCCGCTTTAGGATATGCATTGTTACCGATGTGCTCAAAATATCTCCAAAAATCCATAGCCATAGTTTTACTGAGTTGGTCTCGGAGTTTCGGATCGAGCCAATAGCATATAGATTCAGAGTTAAGAAATGATTTTGGACAAGGTCATTTACCTTACATCGTATTGTTCGAGTTCAACCAAAATAAGAAGGTATGGATCAAAACCTGGAAGTCGCAACCCTGGGGGGCGGATGTTTTTGGTGCCTCGAGGCGGTATATGACGAGCTAAAGGGTGTGACCAGTGTGGTTTCGGGGTATTCGGGGGGGCATGTGGTCAACCCTACCTACGAGGAGGTGTGTGGCAAACAGACCGGCCACGCCGAGGTGGTGCAGGTGACGTTCGACCCCAGTGTGATTTCATATCGGGAAATTCTGGAAATCTTCTTTACCATCCACGACCCCACCACCCTGAACCGCCAGGGAAACGATGTGGGGCCGCAGTACCGCTCGGCCATTTTCTATCACTCACCCGAACAAAAAGCGGTGGCCCAGGGGGTGATGGAGGCCTTTGCCCAGGCCCGGGTTTGGGATAACCCCATCGTGACCGAACTGGCCGCCTTCGACACGTTCTACTCTGCCGAGGACTACCATCAGAAGTATTTCAAGCGCAACCCCGACCAGCCCTACTGTGCATGGGTGGTCGGCCCCAAGGTCGCCAAGTTTCGCAAGCAGTATTTTGGCCGGCTCAAAAAGAACCTGGCGGTGGGCTAGCCCTCAGTGGCATAGACTGGCGGGGCCCGACGAACCTCGAGGGGCCTTTTACAGTACACTCATCACCCGAATGGCGAAGATCAAGAACAGGTATTACGTGGTCTGGAAAGGCCGCAAAACCGGGATATTCTCCTCATGGCCGGAAGCCGAGGCCCAGGTCAAGGGTTTTGTGGGGGCCGAGTTCAAGGCTTTTGAAAGTCTGAACCAGGCCAGGCAGGCGATGGCCGGAAAATACCAGGACT
>NZ_CALMCQ010000029.1 GCF_937863175.1 uncultured Meiothermus sp.
GGCTGGAAGGGTGCGGAAGCGCGCGCCGCTCTGGTTGGTGAACCGGATGGCCCAGTGGTCGCCCTGGTAGGCCACCTCGACCTGGGTCTGCTCGGAGCGGGGGTCGGAGAAAGCCCCCGGTGGGGAGGGAATCGAGACTTCGGGCGGCGGGCCAGGGGGGGTATAAAGCCGCAGACTCACGCTATCTTCTGTACCAAAACCGCCCCACCAGCTCGAGCCCACCTGGGTTCCCAGGTTCCAGGCGGCCCGCCAGTTGGCGATCTGGAGCCGTTCGGGAAGCCAGACCGGTTGGGCTTGCTGGGCCTCCTGCGGACTTTTGAGGCTGGTGGACAACATCCAGTAAAATGGGAACGCCATCACCACAGCCCCCACTAGCAGCACCAGGTAAATCAGCGCCAGGCCCAGGGGCGAGCTACGCCTCATAATTCACCCGCCTTTCCAGAACCCGCTGCTGAATCAGGGTCAGGATCAGAATTACCGCAAAGACCACCACCGCGATGGCCGAGGCGTACGAAAAATCTGAGTCGCGGAAACCTTTGTTGTACAGATAAAGCGTGACCGTAAGGGTATCCTGCAATACCCCGCCGGTGGGGGTCAGAATCAAGACCTGGGTAAAGACCTGAAAAGCCCCTATCAGGCCCAGGGTGAAGAGAAAAAAAGTGGTGGGGGAGAGCAGGGGCCAGGTAATGAGCCACTGTTGCTGTAACCAGGAAGCCCCGTCGAGCTCGGCGGCCTCGTAGTATTCCCTGGGGATGTTTTGCAGCCCGGCCAGCAGCACCACAATCTGGTAGCCCAGAAAGTGCCAGATGGTCATGATCATGATGGCTACGAAAGCCAGGCTTGGTCCGGCCACGAAACCTTGCAACTGCAATCCCAGCGGCGTAAGCAGGGAGGCAAAAATCCCTTCAGGCCGGTTGAGCCAGTCCAGCCCCGGGGTGCCCAGCAAGTAGTTTAGAAAGCCAAACTCGGGATTATAAATCCAGTCCCAGACCGCTGCTGCTGCGGTGAGGGCGGTGATGTAAGGCAGAAAGTAGAGCGTACGCAACAGCCCCTGAAATCGTATCCGCTCGTTGAGCAGGATGGCGATCAAGGCTGCCAGCCCAATCCCAATCGGCACCGTAAAGGCCACGAACCAGAAGGTATTGCCCATGGCCTTCCAAAAAAGTGGGTCGCGCAACAGGATTTCGTAGTTGTTCAGTCCCGCAAATTTGCTGGGCCCCATAAAATTGAACCGGTCGAGCAACGAGAGCCAGAGTGCATAAAATGCTGGCAGAACTTGCCAGAACAACATGAGGGCCACCGCGGGCCAGACAAACACCCAGCCCCAAATGGCAGCCTGGTCTTTCTCGCTAAGGCGGCTGTGCCAGCCCTGGTAGCCAATGAAAAGCCCGGCCAGGGCAATGAGCGAGGCCAGGGGCAGAAAGTATCCCCCCACCAGGCCTGCGGTCGTGACCAGGCCGCCCGCCCAAACCAGCGCGGGGGCTCCTCGCATGGCCCAGAC
>NZ_CALMCQ010000030.1 GCF_937863175.1 uncultured Meiothermus sp.
GCAAGAAGCCACCTTTCGGTGGCTCTCTCTGGTGGAGGCGAGGGGAATTGAACCCCTGTCCAAAGAATCATCCAGCAGACTTCTACGTGTGTAGTTGGTGATTGGTCGTCATTCAGGCTTTCGCCACCAGCAGCGGGCTTGAACCGAGCCCCGTGTGCGCCGTTCAGGGCGCTTTCGCTCTTGACTACGGAGCCTTGCCTCGAGCTAGCCGACTTTAGGTCGTTCGTTCAGCACGCCATCGGCTGGGCTTCTGAAGAACGTGGCTGACTTAAGCAGCCAGAGCGTAGCTGTTGCTACGAACGTTGCCAGTTATGGCTTTGCCCATTTTTACGAGGCCATGGGCTACCTCGACACGCCGTACTGCCTTCAAGAATCCCTGTCGAAACCGGAACGCCCCCAGGCAAATAGGAAGTATAGCAGGTTTTTGAGAGTCTTGTAAGGGGGGGTATGCGGCTGAAAAGTCGGTTGAGCAGCCCCTCTGGCCCGATGGGGGAGGCTTTGAGTCGAAAAAAAACGTCCCTGGGGAAGTGAGGTCGCCAGACTATCGCTTCGACCCCTACCCGGGGGCAGAGTCCACTGAATTCTTAGGGCAGCCCTTCGGCTGGCCTCGCTCGGCCCGGCCCCTTCACCGGGTGAAACTCCCTTTAGGCAGGGCGCTTTTGGGGGAGACGGGGAGTGCGGGGAGGTTCCTGACAAAAGCTGAGCCGGCTGGGGTAGGCTAGGCTCATGAGCAAGATTGACCCCACCAGACTCGAGCACGAAACCTTATTCCAAACTCTGGGAATCAGGTTCCTCGAGGCCGGCCCCCAAAAGGTGGTTGCCGAGATGGATGTGACCCCCAGGGTGCACCAGCCTTTTGGCTTTTTGCATGGCGGCGCATCGGTATCCCTGGCCGAGACCGTTGCCAGCATTGGTGCGTACCTGGCAGCGCCAGAGGGCTATTCCAGCTTCGGGCTGGAAATAAACGCCAACCACCTGCGTTCGGTGCAGTCTGGCAAGGTCACCGCCACCGGAACCCCTCTCCACTCGGGCCGTACCACGGCAGTCTGGAGCATTGAAATCCGCGATGAGCTGGGGCAACTGGTCTGCATCTCCCGCTGCACGCTGGCCATTACGCCCACGCGCTAGGCTGCGGCTGATTTACCAGCCGGCCAGGCTTTTCTCCCACCGGGACCGCCGGGTGAGGGAGCGGAAGATCGGTTTGCGCAACACATAGTCGCCGCCGGGCCCCCCACACCGGGGGCAGCCAGCACAACAACCAGGCGTATACTGCCTTTGTGTCCGTACAGCGCAGCAGCCGCGCCCATCCCGAAGTTCTGATTCCGCCGCTGGTGAAGAAAAACACCTGGCTGTTGGCCACGACCCAGGCCATCAACGGAGCAGGGATGCAGCTGGTGCCCACCTTTGGCGCGATTCAGGTGGTGATGTTGCTGGGCAATGCTGCTTTTGCCGGGGTAGCGACCAGCATCATGGCCTTTTCCAGAGTTATGACGGCCTATTTTGTGGGGCGGCTGACCGACCAGCGCGGACGCAAGGCAGGGATGTATCTGGGGTTGTGGCTGGCCCTGGTGGGGGCTCTGGTTATCGGCATGGCCACCATGCTGGGGTCCTTCGCGATGTTTTGTGTGGGGGCACTGATATTTGGCAGTGGGGTGGGGGCCGTGCAGCAGATGCGTGTTGCGGCTGCCGACATGTACCCCCCTAGCCGGCGCGGGGAGGGCATCAGCCTGGTGGCGATGGGTTCTTTGTTTGGCGCAGGCATCTCTCCCCTGCTGGTCTGGCTGGCCGAACGATGGGGGAAGCTCCTGGGCATCAACGAAATCGCACTGGCCTGGTTGCTGGTTCCGGTGCTGATACTGCCATGCTTTTTGCTGGTGAGGAGCATTCGGCCCGATCCAAGACAGATTGCCCTCGAGATGGAAAAGTATTACCCGGCCTGGGCGCTGGGGGGCGCGGGTTCCAATCCGCTGGAACTCGAACAGGGTGACCTTTTCCGTGTGCGGGTAGCGGCTATCCTATCGGCGGTAACGGTGCAAGGGCAGATGGTCATGATGATGTCCATGACCGCCCTGGCCCTCAAGGCCCTGGACTGTAGCCTATCGCAGATTTCCTTCTCGGTAGCGCTGCATGCGATGGGGATGTTTGCCTTTTCCTGGCCCATTGGGCGGCTGGCCGACCGAATTGGGCGCAGGCCTGTGATTGTGGCTGGGCTGGCGGTGGCTGGCCTGGGGGCGCTGCTGGTGGGTCTGGGCGAGGGATACTGGGCCATTACCACCGGAACCTTTCTGGTGGGGCTGGGCTGGTCCGGGGCTTTCCTGGGTTCCAATACCATGCTGGCCGATGTCAGCCCACCCATCGGGCGCGGACGGGCTATTGGCGTGCTCGAGCTCTGGGCGAATGCTGCGGGCATGACCCTCCCGATCCTGGGAGGTCTGGTGGTGCAAGGGTTTGGCCTG
>NZ_CALMCQ010000031.1 GCF_937863175.1 uncultured Meiothermus sp.
TATTTCCTGCATTAAGCCAATCAACACATACCCCGAACCAAATAAGGTTGAACCCACCAGCAAAAAGAACCAGAACAGGCTGATGGGTTCCACGCTCAGCATTCTTGTGGTCTTGCTCATCATCATCAAGAAGCCAACCAGCAATACCACCGCCCATTCCACCAGACCCAGCCCCGCCAGAACAAGTCCAGCCAGAGCGAGCATCCAGGTCAGGGGTTGTTTTCGCGGGTGTGGTAGTAAGTCCCACAGAGCCTGGGCAATCAGGGCTACCACGGCCAGCTTGAGTCCCAGAAAGGCACCCTGCACCAGGGGGATAGAGGCTACCTCTTGATATAGCGCCACCAGCGCCAGCGTGACCAGTGCGGCGGGCACAATAAAACCAATGCCGGCCAGCAACAAGCCCCACGATCCACCCCTTGCATGGCCCAGCAGCATTGCCGTTTCGGTGGAGTTGGGGCCGGGAATCAGATTGACTGCGGCCAGCATCTTCAGGTACTGCTCTCTACTGACCCATTTTCCTTCCCCAACCAGCAGTCGCTGAAAAATCGCAAAGTGGGCTGCTGGACCGCCAAAAACGGTCAAACCCAGCCAGGCAAAGGTTTTGAGGATGTCCCAGGGCATCAGTCCAAGTGTAATGGCAGGTGTCATCTCTGTGTCTTGACCAACAGTGTGTTTATCTGTATTGTTTGCGACATATCGAAAGGAGGTTTCATGAAACTTATCAAAGCAGTTGGACTTATCGCGGTGCTAGGTCTGGGCAGTGCCCTGGCCCAAGACCGTACCCAGACCCTGATATATGGCGGGGACTGGTCAGACCTGATTACCATGGATCCGCAGGTATCCTACGAGTTTTCCGGTGGTCTGGTCACCGACAATCTGTACGAAACTCTGGTCAAGTATGAGGGGGCCGACCTCTCAACGCTCAGGCCGGGGCTGGCCGAAAGCTGGAAGGTGGATCGGGGCCGGGATTCCTGGGAAATCACATTTCGCCTGCGCCGGGGCAGCAAGTTTTCCAGCGGCAACGAGGTGACGGCCCGGGATGGGGTCTACACCTGTGAACGGGCCCTGGCGATTAAGGGGCCGGGCTCTTTCCTGTTTACCGAAATTGCCCAGCTAAAGCCGGGGGCCACCAAAGCCCTGGACAACTATACGGTGATGGTGAGCATTCCAAAAACAGCCTCACCGGGCTCCTTTCTCTCGATCCTGACCTTCAACATCGGCGGCATCGTGGACTCCGAAACGGTGCAGAGAAACGCCAGGGGCAACGATTTTGGCAAGGAATGGCTCACCAACAATTCCGCTGGTTCGGGGCCCTTCCGGCTGGTGCGGTGGGATCGTGGCTCACAGGTTTTGTTGGAAGCCAGCCCCAATGCCCGCCTGAAGCCCAAATTGCAGCGCGTTATTCTGCGTGAGATCAAGGAGCCTGCGGTTCTGCGCACCGCCCTGGAATCGGGCGAGATTGATATTGCTGAGGGACTAACGCCTGAAGCTTTGCGGGCGCTGGCCAACAACCCCCGCTTCAAGACCCTTCGTGCTGACAGCCTGCGCCTGAACTACCTGGGTATGAGCGTCAAAGAGGGCAGCCCCTTTGCCAACAACCTTGTGCGGGATGCAGTGCGTTATAGCATCAACCAGGACGAGCTGGTGAGCGGCCTGGTACAGGGCAACGGAACCAAGATTCAGACCATCATCCCCAAAGGGTTGCTGGGCTACGATGCCCGTACCCCCTACAACTTCGATCCCGCTCGAGCCAGACGTCTTTTGGCCCAGGCAGGCCTCCCCAATGGTCTCGAGTTTGAACTACTGGTCAGCACGGGTATCTGCGGCGGGGGCATTCCCTGTGCCGACATCGCTGCCAAGATTCAATCCGATCTTGCCAAGGGCGGCTTCAAGGCCAATGTAAAAGCCATCGCCAATGCGGAGGTGTTGCGCACCTACCGTGCCCAGAACCACCAGATGGTTCTGGTAGGCTGGAGCCCGGATTTCCCTGACCCCGATGGCAACGCCACCCCCCTGGCCAATTATGCGGCCCGCAGCCTGGCCTGGCGCAATGTCTGGAATGATGCCACTTCGGCAAAGCTGGCCAACCAGGCCTCGCTGGAAACCGATCCGGCCAAGCGTACGGCACTCTACCGCCTACTGACCGACTATGTGCTGAAGAATGGCCCCTATGCCATCCTCTATCAACCGGCGGTTCCGCTGGGCCTGTCGGCCAAAGTGGAAGGCTATGTGCGCAATGCCCAAAGCCAGGTGCGCTTTGAGAACATCAGCAAGCTGCCGTAGATGCCGATAGCAGATAGCCTAGTAGCGAATAGCTGATAGTTCATGGTTTGTAAAGTGCTCTATCGGGCCTGGTTGGCTGCCAGCTCAAGAACCGCATCCGGCCCGTGAAGCTGGTTTCGGGATCGGGTGAACCAGCGTAGATAGAGAGTGACAAAGCCCTGACTATCAGCTATCTGGTTATGAGTAGCCCGCATGTTTTCCTACTTTATCCGTCGTTTGTTTTTTGTGATCTTTGTGGCCTGGGGGGTCACGTTTGCCACATTCTTTATAGCCAACGTGGTGCCGATTGACCCGGCCATTGCTGCTTTGGGTGATAACGCCCGCGAAGAACAAATCCAGGAATTCCGAGAACGCTACGGTCTGGACAAACCCATCTGGCAACAGTACCTCATCTACATGGGGCGCCTGGCTTCAGGGGATCTGGGCAATTCGTTGCGCACCCAGCGGGCCGTGGCCGAGGATCTGAGGGAGTTTTTTCCGGCTACCCTCGAGCTTTCGGTGGCGGCTTTTTTGGTGACCTTGCTTCTGGGGGTGCCTGCGGGTATTCTGGCCGCTCTCCGACAGAACAAGGCCTCGGATGTAACGGTGCGAGTTCTGGCCCTGATGGGTGGGGCCACCCCAGTCTTTTTTTTGGCCGTGTTGCTCCAGTATGTGTTTGCCCGACAACTGGATCTCTTGCCGGTGCAGGGGCGATTGGATGGGTTTACCTTTCCACCGCCCAGGGTTACGGGTCTGGTCGGGGTAGATGCACTGCTGGCCCGTGACTGGGCGGCTTTTGTGGACTCACTGCTGCATCTGATGCTGCCAGCATTTGT
The DNA here is from genome assembly GCF_937863175.1 of uncultured Meiothermus sp. Taxonomy (GTDB): domain Bacteria; phylum Deinococcota; class Deinococci; order Deinococcales; family Thermaceae; genus Meiothermus. The sequence goes on from NZ_CALMCQ010000031.1 coordinate 3,099, forward strand.
GCTGGGGTTGTTTTCCGCTGCAATTCTGGCCCGGATGACCCGTGCCACCATGCTCGAGGTACTTTCGCAAGACTATATTCGTACCGCCCGAGCCAAGGGGGTTGCTGGGCGGGCGGTGATTTTCCGCCACGCCCTCAAGAATGCCTCCCTGCCCATTCTGACCTTGCTGGGTGGGTTGTTGGGGGGTCTGCTCTCTGGAGCCGTTCTGACCGAAACCATCTTTAGCTGGCCGGGCATTGGACGCTATGTCACCCAGTCCGCGACCAGCCTGGACTTTCCAGCCGTGATGGGAGTCACGTTGCTGGTGGGCCTGGTCTACGCCCTGATCAACCTGATCACAGACCTGCTCTATGCCTTCCTTGACCCACGAATACGCTATTCCTGATCGGCCGGAGAACCCATGGCTGTTTTAGCCCCTGTCAATCGCCCTTCCCGCCCACTTCGGCGCTTCTTGCGCAACCCAGGGGGCTTAATCGGGGCCAGTCTGCTGGTGGTGTTAATCCTGCTGGCTTTGCTGGCTCCAATCATTGCCTCCGATCCCATCAACCAGAACATTGCCGAACGGCTTAAGCCCCCCTCTGCACAACATATTCTGGGCACCGACCAGCTGGGTCGGGATGTGTGGGCCAGGGTCGCACATGGAACGGGCATTTCTCTGAAGGTAGGGTTTGGGGTAGTGGTTTTAGCTGTGCTGATTGGAGTTTTGGTGGGTTTGTTGGCTGGAACCCTCGGCGGAGCCTGGGACAACCTGCTGATGCGTGTAACCGACATCTTTTTTGCCTTTCCTTCCCTGATTCTGGCGATGGCAATTGCTGCCGCACTTGGGCCCAATCTCAACAACACCATCATCGCGGTGGCGCTGGTAAGCTGGCCCATCTATGCCCGCCTGGTACGGGCCAGTGTGCTGGCCCTGCGGGAGCGCGAATTTGTCGAGGCTGCCCGCGCACTGGGGGCCGGCAGAAGCCGTCTGATGCTGCGCCACCTGTTGCCCAACACCCTTACGCCGATTTTTGTCCAGGCTAGCTTTGATGTGGGTGGGGCTATCCTGACCGCCGCTGGGCTGTCATTTATAGGCTTTGGGGCGCAGCCGCCCACTCCGGAGTGGGGCGCGATGGTCTCCGAAACCCGAAGTTACATAGCCGAGGCCATCTGGGCTCCCACCGCACCAGCCATCGGTATCCTGCTCACCGTGCTGGCCTTCAATCTGTTGGGGGATGCATTGCGCGACATTCTGGATCCCAGAGGGAGGGATTAGGGCGGTAAAGGAGAGGCTCTAAAGGATATCGCAAGGATGTCGAAATCTATAGCGTAGTGCTGACGCACCAGACAACCCGTCCCGAAGGCTTTAGGAGCCTTGAGGAATCTGGATTTGTCGAGGATTTTAGGCCTGGTTTTCAGGATCCGCTCCGCATCGCTGCGAAGGTCTAGGTCGCTGATCCGGGTCTTGCAGTTGCCATGGTAGCCTGGGCCAGAGAGCGAACCAGGGCAAGCGGTTTGTCATTTTTAGGCCTGGACACCGATTTCAACCACCTGAAGCTGCACAGTTTTTACGAAGGTTTGGGCATTACCTGCGCAGGCGAGAAGCGGTTGACCCAGCTGGATTACCCGCTATAAGTTGTGCTGTGCGAGTCGAACCTTTAGCGGCTACAAACCCCCACAATCCACCGGGGCCGAGGGATTCTCGGTCATGCGCCATACGCCCGAGCGAAACTGCCCCGCTTTGTAATAGATGTGGCGCGGGCTCTCGAGGTCTTCGGGGTTGCCCAGCGAGGCCAGCGCAACCTCTAACGCCATGCACTGTTCCGGGTCTGCCGCAACCCAGTAGAGCTGTCCTTTCTGGGGCATCTCGGCCAGGGTGAAGCCGTTGCTCAACGATACCCACTGGTGCAGCTTGATCTGTACCTGGCAGCCACCGCCTCCGAGAGCCTTCACACGGGTAACCTGTCCGGTGGCGGTGTAGGTGCGGTAGGGGCTTTGAGCATCGGTGCTTTGAGGTGGAGCGCTGCCGTTGCTTCGCATCCACTGGCTTCCGCCCATAACCAGGACGGTGAGGGCGGCAACCCCCCCCACGACCCACCACGGTTTCAGCCGAGCCATCTCTTTAGTATTAGGCCAAATCTGATTAGGGCGGGGTGTGAGGGCGGGCTAAAGGGGGGCTTTAGA
>NZ_CALMCQ010000032.1 GCF_937863175.1 uncultured Meiothermus sp.
CCCCTCTGTAAGCACGCTGTGGGTGCACCCGCCGAGTATGTGCAGGCCGCAAAGGATGCGGGCTTGCATGGCATCGTCATGACCGACCACAGCCCCATGCCAGCCTGGTTCGATCCCGAGGTGCGGATGGAGCAAGGCGAGTTGCCCTTCTACCACACTATGATGGAAAAGGTTCGTGCCGAGGCAGGTGGTTTTTATGTGGGAATTGGCCTCGAGGCCGACTTCCACCCTGGCACCGAGTATTTTGTTCGGCGGCTTCGTCTGCAGTACGAATACGACTACCTCATCGGCTCGGTGCACCACCTTGGCTGCTGGCCCTTCGACAACCCGCGCTACGTAGCCGAGTTCGAAGAGCGTGACACCCGCGAGATCTACCTCGAGTATTTCAAGCTAGTGGTGCGGGCGGCCCGGTCGGGTTTGTTTCACTCGATTGGACACCTGGATCTGCCCAAGGTGATGGGATTTCGGCCCAGTGGGGGTTATGTGGAGCTGGCCGAGGAAGCCTTGCAAACCATCGCGGGCGAGGGACTGGCCCTGGATGTGAACACTGCCGGCTGGCGCAAGAAAGCTGCCGAGATTTATCCCAGTGCAGAACTGCTGGCCCGGGCATCTCAACTCCAGATCCCGGTGGTGCTGGGCTCCGATGCCCACCGCCCAGAGGAGGTGGCCCACCGTTTTGCCGATGCAGTAGGGCTTCTGAAATCGGTGGGCTATACCCAGGCCGTGGTGTTCCGGGCAGGGAATCCTGCGCCCTATGCGTTATGAACCGCTATGCGCTGCTGGAAGTCCGGCGGGTGCTGGTCTTGATAGTTTCGGGTGGCCGGCAGGTGGAGCAGGCGGTAGGCTAAATGCATGAACCGTAAAGACCTGGCGGGGATGCTCGAGTACGCCGCCGACCTGATGGAGGTGCTGGGTGAGGGCGAGTTCCGGGCCAAAGCCTACCGTAGCGCAGCCCGCAACCTGGAGCAACAAGACGCTGACCTGGTCGATCTGGCAGCCAGGGGTTTCAAAGGGGTGCCGGGGGTGGGGCCGACCCTGGCCCCCATGCTGGTCGAAATTGTCCAGACCGAGGAGTTTCCTTACCTGGCCGAACTCGAGGGCCGCACACCGCCAGGGGTGATTGAGCTCTTCCGGGTGCAGGGCCTGGGCCCCAGACGCATCCGGGCCTTGTGGGACAACGGAGTGAACAGCCTGGAGGAACTGGTGCTTTTTGCCGAAGAGGGCCGAATTCGCGCCCTGCCGGGCTTCGGGGCCAAAAGCGAGGCCAGCCTGCTGGAAGCAGCCCGCTACGCCCTCGGCAACATGCGCCGGGTGATGCTGCCGGTGGGGTTGGAGGTGGCCAGGCTGCTGCTAACGGACCTCGAGCAAGCCGGGCTCAAAGCCGAGCTGGCCGGTAGCGTGCGGCGTGGCCTGGAAACTGTGGGCAACGTGGATCTGGTGGTAGTGGGCAGCCCCGAGCAGGTGCGCCCGGTCTTGGGCCGCTACCTCGAGGAAGCCCAGGGCAGTGTGTTGCTGGGGCGGCTCGAGGGCCTGCCCTTGCGGGTTTTTTGTGCCAGTGCTGGGTCTTTCGGGACGATGCTGGTACAGGCAACCGGTTCGCAGGGTTGGCTCGAGGCCCTGGGGGCCATCCCCTCTTCAATTGCGACCGAGGAGGAGGTATTCAGGGCGCTGAACCGTCCCCTGGTGCCTGCCTGCTGGCGCGAACCCGAGCATATCGGCCTACCTGTGCCGCCCGCGGCGCTCCAACCCCAGCAGCTTCGGGGCTTGATTCACGTACACTCCACCTACTCCGACGGAACCGGAACCCTGCGCCAGATGGCCGAGGCTGCTATCGCTTCCGGGTTCGAGTACATGGTGATCTGCGACCACTCCCAGACGGCGACCTATGCGGGTGGGCTGCGGGTGGAGGCGGTGTTGCGCCAGTGGGCCGAGATCGAGGCGCTCAATGCCGAGCTGGCCCCGTTTCGCATTCTGCGCGGCATCGAATCGGATATTCTGCCCGACGGCTCGCTGGACTATCCCGACCTTGTGCTGGCGAAGTTTGAAGTGGTGGTGGGAAGCCTGCATGCCGGGCTCAGCCTGGGCAAAACCGAACAAACCCAGCGCCTGCTGCGGGCCCTGGACAACCCCTATCTGAGCATCCTGGGCCACCCCAGCGGGCGTCTGATCCTGCGGCGCAAAGGGGCGGAAGCCGACTGGGAAGCGGTGCTGGAACGTGCCAGGCAAAACCATAAGATCGTGGAGTTCAACTGCAGTCCCTACCGCCTCGACCTCGACTGGCGGCTGATGCTGGCCTGGCGCGACCGCCTCAGCTTTTCGCTAGGCCCCGACTCGCATAGTGTGGATACCATCTCCGAAATTCAATATGGCTTGCTCTTTGCCCACAAAGCCGGTCTGCACCCCGACCAGGTTGCCAATACCTGGCCCGCCGAGCGACTGATGGGGTTGAAGAAGATGAGCTGAGATCACCCCAAGTCTGCTTTTTTTCGAAACCGCAACCACCCGGACGCAACGTTAACGATTCCAGAGGAACCCGGTATCCGAGGGCTTATCACTTTCGCAAAAGAACATAAACCCCCCCGATGGGGGTTGGAGGAGGACGGGCTATTTGCTGGCTTCTGCGCCCACCAGCAACTCAGCCTCGCGTTGCAAGAAAGCCTTCAGCACATCGGTTACGGTTACGATGCCCACCAGCTTGTCATGGTGGACGACCGGCAGGCCCCCCACTTTGTGCTCGAGCATCAGCTTGGCCGCAGCCTGGAGGGGCATGGCACTGCCAATGGTGATGGGGTCGCGGGTCATGATCTCCTTCACGGTGAGCTTGGACATCAGGTAGCTGAGCTCCCAGATGGAAAGCGAGGTGGCATCGGAG
>NZ_CALMCQ010000033.1 GCF_937863175.1 uncultured Meiothermus sp.
TTCCGCAAAGCGGTGATGTGTGCAGTGTGGTGGTCGCCGTGCCAGACATACAGAGCCAGGTGTTCATCCAGCGTCCAGCGTCCAGTCGCGGGGTGTACAAAAACACGGGCGAAGTCCGGTGGGTTAAGTGCCCTGGCAATTGTCACCCAGCGAAGATGCACATGTTCCAGAATTGCCAGCGAGGGCTCTAAGGGCAAGGTGTAGTCGGCCAGCAGGGCGGTTGGTGCTTCATGGTAGGGCTTGATGAGGGGTTCTGGCTCGGTAAGGGCTTGCTTGAAGCGGATATACGCGTGCATATGGCTGTCGGGAATGTGATGCACCACCTGGCGCACCGTCCAGCCACCTTCGCGGTAGGGCGTCTGGAGTTGTACCTCCGAAAGCCCCGCAACCGCTTCGCGCAACCCGGCGGGCTGGGCCGCCAGGGCCTCGAGCCACCCGGCCCGCATCGCAGGAGTGACGTAGGTCGGTGGCTCAAACTGCCCTATCGGATATCGAGGGTCAGCCATAAGTAGGGGATAGCGTACACCAGGGCGGGCGGGTTTGTTGGGGTTCTTTGGCCTTCCCCGATCAGCGCAGCTGGAGGGTGGTGATGCAGGTATCGCTGTCGTTGAAGGTCGAGATCTGGCCGCTCACCGAACGCCCCCCGGCCTCGAGGCGAATCTGATAGGTCTGGTTGCGCGGCAGCCACAAATCCATAAACCCGTTCTCCAGGGTCCTGACCGTGCCCCGGAAGACCACCCTGCCCTCCTGGTTGGTTGCCACTACCTGCACGGGGGTTAGCACCAGCTCCCCACGACAGCTAGACATGTAGTGAGTCTTGCAGGGGTGGGTACGGGTAATGTAGGGGGCAATCGAGACGACCATGCGGTCGGCTGGCAAAGCCACCTGCAACTTTTGTCCATCCGCAAAGCTGAAGTGAACCGCCTGAGGGGTCACAAAACTTTGTACTGGGGCTCCTTGAATCCCCCAGGCGTTGGCCAGCTCCATGGCCCGTACTGCATCCACTCCGCGAAGTGCTGCGGGGCTGGGCTGAGGAGTGCTGGTCTGGGCCAACGCCATTCCCAGCAACACAAACAAACCGATGAGCCAGTGAAGTTTTTGATTTTTGTACATGATGTTTCTCTCCAGTTGTGGACATCTTTTTCCGACTCGCCCGGGCAGGACTTACTCGAGCCCCACCCGATCTTCCAGGACGTTTTGAGCAGGGTAAAAGAACGGCCCTTTTGCCAAGACTACTTGCACGAAAGCGGTAGGCAGCAGTCTATCGAAGGTTCTTCAACCACTGCTGATACTGGGCAATTTCGCGGCTTTGCACCGCAATGACCTCCTGGCAAAAACGCTTGAGCTCGGCCCGTGCGGCTCTTTGCAAGCAGCTCTGCGACATGGCCACCGCGTCTTGATGGTGGGGAATCATGCCCTTCAAAAAGGCCCGGTCAGCCGACAGGGCATGCCCTAGGGCCTGCATCCCCATCATCGAACTCTCCATCATGGGTTTCATATCGGCCCGCATCATCGCCCGGTAGCGCGGGCTGGGCGCCGCCGCGTACCAGGCCCTGAGCCAGCCGGTAAGCTGGGTGATTTCTTTGTTCTGTACCGCGACAATCTCCTGGGCCGCCTTGCGAATTCGGGCGTCTTTGGAGACCTTCAGGATGGCCTGGGCCATCTCCACCGCACCCTGGTGGTGTTCGATCATCATGGACATATAGGCTATGTCGAAGCTGCGACCCGAGCGTTTGTCAAGCTCGGCCAGGGACTGCATGGCCATGCCGCCGTGGGGGCTCGAGTGATCCATCTGGGCCAGGCCCAGCCCCGTCCAGAGGGCGCCCAGCACCAGCATGCATTTGTACACCTGCATATTTCCTCCTACCGTGCTACAGAATTGCCAGGGGCGGGGCAGTGAGGCGCCGCCCATCCGCACAGGCGGATCAGGGTCTGGGAGGAGGGTTGGCTACCGGCAAAACCACTTCAGCCGGCTGAGGGATGGCTGCGGGCCGTTCCCAGAAGTGCGCAGTGGCCTGTATAGCCACTTCGCCGACCCAAACGCCGCAACAACCGGCTCTACTGGAGCAGTGGGATAGCAAAGCGCAGCAGGAATGCTCCGGTATATCTTGAATAAGGCTGGGGAACGGGGGGTGATGGCTATGCTCGCTGGCAGTAGCCGCGTTCGCGGGCCGGGCATGATGGAACGAGGCAAGCTGCGGATGGGAAAACCCCGTTTGTAGCAGCAATAGCACACACAGCCAGAGAAGGTGGCTCATCCTTGCGGGGTGTGGGGTGTGCATGGCTCAGACCTCGAGGGCCGTTCTTGGAACAGGTGGGGTTGGCCTGCTGGCCCGCAGCGGCGCCCGGAAACTACGCAGCCTGAGCGCATTGCTCAGCACAAACACACTGGACAGCCCCATAGCGGCCCCGGCCAGCATGGGCGAGAGCAGCCAGCCGTTGAGCGGATACAGGACTCCTGCCGCCACCGGAATCAGCAGCACGTTGTAGGCAAAAGCCCAGAACAGATTGAACTTGATGTTGCGGAGCGTAGCCCGGCTCAGGGCGATGGCGTTGGGTACACCGCGCAGGTCGCCAGAGATCAGAATGACATCGGCCGTCTCTATCGCTATATCGGTTCCAGTTCCGATGGCGATCCCTACATCGGCCTGGGCCAGGGCCGGGGCATCGTTGATGCCATCTCCCACGAAGGCAACCCTGGAACCCCTGCGCTGGAGTTGCTGGATGGCCTCGGCTTTGCCATCCGGCAGTACCTCGGCCAGCACCTCGTCTATACCCAGTTGCTGGGCGATTGCGCTTGCCGTATGACGGTTATCTCCGGTAATCATGGCCACTTTGAATCCCTGTCGATGCAGAGCCTGAATGGCTTCCGGGGTGCCCTCCTTGAGGGGGTCGGCCACGGCCAGCACAGCGGCCAGTTGGCTGTTGATGGCAGCATAGAGGGGGGTTTTCCCCTGATCGGCCCATTCCTTCCCCATGGCCTTTATGGGAGGAGGAATCAAGAGCCCCAGGCTGGCCATGTAGCGATCCGAGCCCACATCCACCCGGTAGATGGCCACCTGCCCGGTAGCGCCAAAACCGGGAATAGCCTGGAAGTCGAGCGGTTCCAGCAGCTCGACTCCCCTGCCCTGGGCTGCCTTCACGATGGCCTGGGCGATCGGGTGCTCGGATTTCTGTTCGAGGCTGGCAATCAGCCTCAGGGTCTGGTCAGACTGGTTTTGTTCAGCTTGATTGGGCAGGACAAAGTCGGTGAGTTCTGGCCTGCCCCTGGTCAGAGTGCCGGTTTTGTCCAGCGCAACGGTGCGGGCCTCTTGCAGGCTTTGCAGGGCCTGGCCCTTGCGGAACAGGAGGCCCAGCTCGGCGGCTTTGCCGGTGCCCACCATGATGCTGGTGGGGGTGGCCAGTCCCATGGCGCAGGGGCAGGCAATAATCAGCACCGCCACCGCATTGACTAGCGCAAAGGTGAGGGCATTCTCGCCCCCCAAAGCCAGCCAGACCCCGGCGGTGAGGGCCGCAATCGCCAGCACAATCGGGGTAAAGACCGCCACCACCCGGTCTACCAGTGCCTGGATGGCTGGTTTGGCGCCCTGGGCGTTCTCGACCAATTTGATGATCTGAGCCAGCACGGTATCGGCCCCGACTGCGGTGGCCTTGAACACAAAAGCGCCATGCTGGTTGAGTGTTCCGCCCACTACTCTGGCGCCCTCACCCTTGGCTACCGGAATCGGTTCGCCGGTAATCATGCTCTCGTCCACATAGCTGTTTCCCGAGACCACCACCCCGTCCACCGGAATCTTCTCACCCGGGCGTACCGAGACCAGATCGTCAATAAGGACTTCCTCTATCGGCACTTCCAGTTCGGCCTGGCCCGGCTTAGCCACCCTGGCGGTTCTGGCCTGCAAGCCCAGCAGTTTTCGCATGGCCTCGCTGGTACGGCCTTTGGCGATGGCCTCGAGGTATTTGCCCAGCAAGACCAGGGTGATGATCACCGCCGCAGCCTCGAAGTAGACGTGCTGAGCTTTAGACGGGAAGAGCTGGGGAACCAGCACCACCAGCAGGCTGTAGAAATAGGCCGCCGAGGTGCCGATCATGACCAGGCTGTTCATATCCGGCGAGCCCGAGCGCAAGGCAGCCCAACCGTGGCGATAGAAGCGCAGCCCCGGCCCAAATTGCACCGGAGTAGCCAGGGCCAGCATGGCCCAGTTCCACACCTGCATGGGGGCTAGCGAGAGCAAGAACATGTGGGCCGGCATCCACAGCATCGGTAGCATGGCAATCAGGAAGAGGGGCACCGCGAAGTAGTAAGCCGTGGTGAAGGCCCGTCTGAGGGAGGCTATTTCCCGCTGCCGGGCCTCCCGCTCCATATCGGCGCGGCCTTTGTCAGCCTTGGTTTCAAGCACCCCATAGCCCGCCTCCCGCACGGCCCGTTTGAGTTCTGGAAGGCCCGTAGAGGCAGGCAGGTACTGGACGGTAGCCCGCTCGGTAGCCAGGTTGACGCTGGCCGCAAGCACCCCCTCGGTCTTGTATAGAGCCCGCTCGACCCGGCTCACACAGGCCGCACAGGTCATCCCGCTGATGCCGAGTTCAACCTGCGCCATCACCGGCTTGTATCCCGATTCCTCTATTTTGGCGAGGAGTTCCGCCGGGCTGGTCTTCTGGGGGTCGTAGACCACCAGGGCATTCTCGGTGGCGAGGTTGACGCTTGCAGTCCCCACCCCTTCGATCTTTTTCAGGCCACGCTCCACGCGATTCACGCAAGCCGCGCAGGTCATGCCCTGAACCCCGATCTGCAGCTCTTTAGTCATAATGTGCACCCAATGGCCTGTGCTACTGGCTATTAGCTTATCGGCTATGAGCTATCAGCGATACTTCAAGACCTCCATCAATTCCTCGACCATCTTCTTGGTGTCGCCCCGCACAGCCGCGCTGGCCACGTGGTGCTCGAGGTGGCTTTTGAGCACCATATCGCCTACCTTGTCCAGGGCTCCCTGCACGGCCTTGATCTGCTTGAGCACATCCACGCAGTAGGGCTCACCCTCGAGCATCTTGAGGATGGACTCGAGGTGCCCCTTGGCCGAGAGCAGGCGGTTGCGGGCATCCTGCTGGACTCTGGGATCGAGATGCAGGGTGTGTTCATGTACCATATCAGGCCATCCTGGCGGTGTAGCCCTCCTCTTGCACCGCCTCAATCAGTTGGGCGACGGGCGCAGTGCCGGTCACTTCGGCCCGGCCATCTTGCAGCGAGACTTCCACTTTCTCCACACCCTGCACCTTCTTGAGGGCCTCAGTAACGTGACGGACACAGTTGTTGCAACTCATACCTTCGATCTTGAGCTGGGTCATGGTTCCTCCCACAGACCGAAGTATATTCACCCCCCCTGGGGTGGGGTAGGGACATTGGTCACAATTGTGAATCGTTAGGGCAAAAGATCCTGTGAAAATGTGGGAAACACGGTCAGCGCTTCAGGTGGCGGTCAAGATAGGCAATTGAGCGCTGCATGGCCAGGCTGAAGCTCTGACTCAGGTTGTGGTCGTTGCCGGGATAGGTATACAACTCATGGGGCCGCCGGGCCTCGCGCAGGCTTTGGGCCAGGCGCTGGGAGAAGCTCACCGGAACCACGGCATCGGCTATCCCGTGGTGAATCTGGATGGGCGAAACCTGCTCCAGGTAGTTGTGGGCCGTGATGGCATTCCAGAAACCGGGGTTGCTCTGTGGCGAGCCGAAGCGGGCCAGAAAAAGCTCACGCCGCCGCAGTCCACCAGGTGGAATTTGGGCCTGGCTCGCGGGTCTGCGCCGCCAGCGGTTGAGCATATCGTCGTAGGTGCCCACCACCCCGGCCCAGATCACCCCGGCCCGAATGCGCGGCTCCACCACCATCGCCCGCAGGGTCAGGTAACCCCCCATCGAGTGTCCCCACATCCCAATCCGCTCTGGATTGGCCTGCGGAAACTGGCGTAGCGAGGCAAAGGCATTGAGGGTATCTATGGTGTAATCCGGTGACCAGTAGGCGCCGCCAGGGGTACCCTCGGAGTTGCCGTGTCCACGTAAATCAATCTTGAACACGATATAGCCGGCCCTGGCAAAGCCATCTACATAGGCCACATAGCGCTCGAGGGTGTGGTACTGGGCCGGCGGGATGTAGCCATGAATAAACACCAGGGCCGGCCAGCCCGCCCGGGGGCGCGTACCACTGGGGATGGTCAGCAGTCCATAAATTTTCAGCCCCTCGGAACGATACGAAGCAAGGTAACGACGATAGTTCGCTCCGGGGGCCAGGGTTTGTTCAATGGTGAGGGCACTCCCGGGATAACGGCCCTGGCGCAACGCCTCGATGGACAGGGGGTGGGCCTGGTCATCTGTTTGGGCCAGGGCCAGGGCCAGGCCGAGCACGGCCCACAGTATGGTTCCCAGGAAATAGGGTCGAACCCTCATCTCGCTAAGCTATTCCGGTTTAGTTAGATAGGAGTGAACTCGAGGTAAGTGAAATCACCGTGGTTCGGCGTGGAGTTCCGGGTTGGGTCTTGCAAAACCTGCGTACCCTTGCTCTTCCCTTCATCCGATGTGCTTACCGCACCGGGTTCTCGGGCCCCCGGCCCCGGTAGGCATCTATGAAAGCTGCGGCCAGCGCGGCATCCCAGGTCTCCAGGCGAAGGAGCTTACCCCAGGCGGTCAGTTCGATGGTCTGACCCAGACCCTGCCGGGGCACCACCACCAGACCGTCCCACTGCCCGGTAAAGCGGCGTTGCCAGCTACGAATCAGGTTCAAGGCTTCAGCAGAGGGCTGGTCGTAGTAAATGACCACATTGCCGTGCTCGAGGGCATGCACCAGCTTTTCCCTGGGTTCGGGCCGGGCATAAAAGCCGGGGTTCGTCCAGTTAGGCCCGTGAACCCCCGAGGTGGGCGGA
>NZ_CALMCQ010000034.1 GCF_937863175.1 uncultured Meiothermus sp.
GCTAGCGAGTCGCAAGAACCATTGGGGCGACCCGCCGGTCGCCCTTTTTCGCTTTTATGGATTTGGGCTACAGACCCCACTCGAGCCAAGCCCCCCCAGATGGGGCGTAAGGATTAAATCCATAACCCCTCCAGCCTATTAACAAGCAGCAGGTGGCCCCGATTCCATTCCCGGTACCAGGTGCACCCACGATAGAAAAATCGGTCATGGCTTCATAGGAGATGCATTTTTGGGGTTTGCTTCGGTGCAACTCCGTTGCCAGCCTCTCCACAAACTGCACATTCCTAACCAGGAGATTCTTGCGGGCCATCAGAGCCTACAAAGTAGAGCCGGGCAGGTGCCAGGTACCAGAGCGAAACACAACGGCATTCGCGCCGGAGGCCAACTCGAGCTAAACTTTATAGCACATCCATATAGTAGGTTGCCCTGGTAACCACTATGCAAAATACATATCTCCGACCCTATCCTGCCTCCTGGGCAAACTGGCTGATCTCGAGATGGGATGCGCTGGGGGGACTTTTCTGGCTACCTTATCTTGGGATATTTGGGTTGCTGGCCCTGGCCCAAACCCTGGCCAAGTGGTGGGATGGCAGTCTGACTGTGGGGCAATTTCTACCCCTGCAAATTCTGGCCGCGAGCTATATTCCCTGGGGGCTGCTGCTCATCCGCTACTTAATTCGGGCTGCCCAGAAAGCCCTCGATACGATTCGTCCTACCCTGGGCCTGAGTGAGACTGGCTACCAGGAACTCAGATACCAGCTCGCCGTAGCCCCGGCTCAGGCTACACTGGCCGCTACCCTGGCTGGTGCAGGCTTTGGGGTAGTTTACTGGCTGGTCATCATGAAGCCGGTTCACCCCAGTATTTTGTGGAGCTCCTCCAGTGTGAGCCTGGCCATTGACCTGGGGGTTGCCCTGTTGATCTGGGCCGTTCTGGGTGCGCTGTTCTTTATGGCTTTGCGCCAGAGCCGGATTATCCAGCACGTCTATACCCGTATCGAACAGATCAATCTGATGCTGCCCCAGCCACTTTATGCCCTCTCCAACCACACTGTGGTGGCCGCCGTGGGCGGCACGCTGATCAACTATGTCTGGTTCGTTGTGGTCAGCCTGACCATCGCCCAGACTGCCCCCGCCATCACGGCAGTTTCGCTGGGGATGGAGGTGCTGATCGTGGTGGTGTTTGTGCTCCCGCTGTGGAGCATTCACATTTTGCTGCTGGAAGAAAAACGTCGCTTGCAAGGACTGCTTAACGAGCGCCTGCAAAGGGCCACCGCCGACCTGCACCAGAGCATAGACGAGGGAAGGCTGGATAGAATTGATCCCGTGCAAAAAGCCCTCTCCAGCATCCAGATCCAGCAAACTGTTTTGGATCGGGCCTCTACCTGGCCCTGGCAGCCCGAAACCTTCCGCATCCTCTCCACCGCCATAGCGGCTCCTCTGCTAATCTGGTTGGTGCAGCGAATCTTGAGCCGGCTGTTTAACTGAGGAGTCCTGTGGTCATCCAGCAGACTGCTCCCAGGCCCTATCCACCAGGCTGGATGGATCGGCTATTTGACTGGGTCGAACGACTGCCACTTCCATTTGGGTTGTTTTACCTGGGGCTGGGGCTGTTGTTTTTTACTGCCGAAACCCTGGTCAAGTGGTGGGATGGCAGTTATGCAGTGGGTACACTTAACCTGTTTCACTTCATCAGCAGCACCAACTTCGCCATTGGGCTGGGGCTGGTGCACTACCTGCGCAGGTCGGCCAGGGCTACCTTTGAGCACTTCCGGCCCTTCTTGCCCATGAGTGACCACGACAGCCAGATCGAATGCTACAAGCTCACCACAGCCCGCAGCCACTGGGCTCTGCTGGCCAGTCTGCTGGGAGTTTTGTGGGCATTGCTACAACAACAGATGGCCCCCGCTAAAGCCACTTCGCTGATGTTCACCTCACCTCAGGCCAGCGTGATTGATATGACTATCCTGCTGGTTTTTTGGTGGACACTGGGGGGGTTGATTTACTGGTTGATTCACTATTTGCGGGCCAGCGGGCAGATGCACCGCAAGAGCAGCGCCGACCTGCTGCGGCCCCAGGCCCTGTACGTGTTTTCCCGACTCAACTTGCGAGTTGCCGTCGGGGTAACTTTTATCAACTACGCCTGGCTCTATTTTGCGCCCCAGCAAAGCCTGCAGTATAGCGACTACCTGGCCTGCCTGGTGGTGGAAATGGTGGTGCTGGCGGCGTTTATTCTGCCCGCCTGGGGCATCCACGGGATGCTGCTTAAGGAAAAGCGGCGATTGCACGACGAGGTACACTCGAGGATCGAGCGCCTGGTGACCCAGCTCTATGTCGAGATTGACATGGGCAGCTACCAGCAGATTGATGGCATCTTCAAGGGGCTGGTGGCCTTGCAAACCGAGTACGTTTTGCTCGAGCGCAGTTCTACCTGGCCCTGGCCGGTCGAGACCCCCAGGCTGCTGGCTACGGCGATTTTTGTTCCCATACTGCTATGGATCACCCAGCGCCTGCTCGAGCGCTTTGGGATCTAAGGTATGCATATCATGTCCACTCGAACCACCACCCCGTCAGCCACGCCAGGGCTACGCTTTTTTGTGAGTGCCAACTTACAGGAACTGACTGAAGAACGCCTGGTTGTGCGAAGTGTAATCCAGCAATCGGGTCATGCATGTGTGATGTTCGAGATGGGGGCCAGACCCCATCCCCCCCAGAGCCTGTACCGCCCCTATATCCAGCAATGCCAGGTCTTTGTGGGGATCTACTTCCAGCGCTATGGCTGGATCGCCCCAAACATGACCCTGTCGGGCCTGGAAGACGAGTATCGGCTGGCAGCCAGCCTACCCCAACTGATCTACATCAAGGAACCGGCACCCGGACGCGAACCTCGCCTGGCCCAGTTGCTCGATACTATTCAGGCCGGGAATGCACACCCCAAAACCTTCGTGACCCTTGAGGAATTGCGCCAACTGCTCCACACCGACCTGGTTCAACTAAACCAGCAACTCCCTTCCACCCCCCCCTACCAGGAGCCCGAGCCTGCGGTACTCTCGAACCAGCCCCCCGTCGCTCTGACCTCCCTCATCGGGCGCGACGACGAGATCGCTGCGGTCAAGACCCTCCTGTTGGATGGGGCAAGACTGGTAACACTGGTGGGCCCAGGTGGGGTGGGCAAGACCCGGATTGCCACCGAGGTTGCCCGGGGGCTCGAGTCGCATTTTGCAGATGGCGTGTCCTTCATTCCAATCTCTACCCTGAGCGACCCGGCCCTGCTGGTACAGACTATTGCCCGCACCTTTGGCCTGCTCGAGTCGAGCAGCCGCCCGCTTCTGGAGAGCCTGATCGAATACCTGCGTCCCAAAAAGTTGTTGCTGCTGCTGGATGGTTTTGAAGGGGTGCTGCCTGCGGCATCGGTTGTCAGTGAGCTTTTGGGCAAAGCCCCTGGTCTTCAGATTCTGAGCACCAGCCGTGCGGTACTGCGACTTTTCGGCGAACGAGAACTGGCGGTGTCTCCACTGCAACTTCCGCCCAGCGGTGCGGGTTTTGAAGAACTCGGCCAGAGCGAAGCGGTTCGGCTATTTGTGGAGCGGGCCAGTGCAGTCAATCCTGCCTTTTCGCTGACCCCCGAAAATGCCGCCGCCGTGGGGGAAATTTGCCGCCGCCTGGATGGCTTGCCGCTGGCGATAGAACTAGCAGCCGTGCGAATCAAGGTGTTGCAACCCAGAACTTTATTGCAACGCCTTTCCAGCCGTCTCAAAACGCTGACCGATGGCCCCCGCGATCTGCCCGAGCGCCAGCGCACCCTGCGGGATGCCATCGAGTGGAGTTATCGTTTGTTGTCTGTACAAGAACAGCAGTTATTTACCTGCATGTCGGTTTTTGTAGCCGGATGCAATTTGGAAGCCCTTGAAGCAGTCTGTCACGATGAAAGCGACCTGGAATTGCTCGAGGAGGTCAGTGGTCTGATAGAAAAAAGCCTGGTCATTCAAGAACGGCAAAGTCTCGAGCCCCGCTTCTCGATGCTCGAGACCATCCGTGAGTTTGCCCTGGAAAAACTCGAGCTTTCCGGGCAAGCACCCAGGCGCCGAGAGATGCATGCCGCCTACTACCTCGAGCTCGCCGAGGCAGCCAGTACCGGACGCATCGGCCCCCGGCAGATGGACTGGCTGGAGCGGCTCGACCTCGAGCAGGCCAACCACCGTGCAGCCCTGACCTGGCTGATTGAAAATAAGAAAACCCTGGAAGCCCTGCGCATGGCCTCGAGCCTGCGCTGGTTCTGGGACTTGCGCGGCCAGTTTAGCGAGGGGCGGCGCTGGCTGCAAGACGCCCTGGATCTGCCCGGAGAGGTCCCTCCCCTGGTTCGAGCAAGTGCCTTGATGGGTCTGGGGGTGTTACTCTGGCGGCAAGGAAATTATACAAACGCCCGCCCACTGATGGAGGAGTCTCTGGCCCTCCGGCGAACCAATGGCGACCCGGAAGGCATCGCCTACGCCTTACAAAACCTGGGGAACCTGGCCACGCATCTGGGTGATTTTGCATCGGCCCGCACCTATCAGGACGAAAACCTCGAGATTCGGCGGCGGCTCGGTGAAAAAAGCAACCTGGCCGATGCCCTCTTCTCTCGCGGCAATGTGGCGCTGGTGGAGGGCAAGCTATCCGAGGCCAGAAAGCTGTACCTGGAAAGCTTCGATGTCTATAACGAAGTAGGGGATGTGTTGGGACTTCCCTTTGTGCTGGTTAATCTGGCTGAGGTGGCCCGCCTGCAGGGCGATTATCCTGCTGCCCAGACTCTGGGCGAGGATGCCAGGCACCTCGCCGAGCAATTTGGCGACCGACTGCGTCTCGCCAACGCCCTGCAGAGCCTGGGTCTTACCGCTCGAGACCAGGGCCAGCCCGAAGTAGCCGAAACAAAACTGCAACAGAGTCTGCATATCTACCGCGAGCTGGGGCATGGGCTCAAGATTGGCTTCGTAACCAGCGAGCTGGGCACGGTCATGTTGCAAAAAGGCCACCTCGCTGCAGCAAGGCAACTGTTCAGCCAGGGCCTCAGAACCCACCAGGCGTTAGGGTTGAATCCCGGCATTGCCTATGGGTTGCTGGGTCTGGCCGAGACGGCCTTGCAAGAAGGGAACCTTGCAGAAGCCCGGGAGTTCCTCCGCAGTGGCTTTCCCATCGCACTGCAAACCACCGACCACCTCACCATAGCCCGTTATCTCGAGACCCTGGCCTTGCTACTCCTCCAGAGCGACCCTGCCCAATCGGCACGTCTGTTTGGCGCCGCACATGCTATGCGCCAGGATAACGAGGTCGTGGTCTCTCAGGCCGAACAACCCGTATTACAAGCGGGCTTGGATCAACTATCTCGGCTGTTCGATGAAACCACCCTCGAGCAACTGTGGCAGGAGGGGCGGGCATCGGACATGACCGCCCGTTTTTTGAAACTGCTTGACTGATGCGCGATCTGCCTGGAATGTATGGGGTCACTTGGTAAAACACTCGATTTCGCATTACAGCCTAGGTGCTCATGGCGAACCCACGCCGTAGCGCACGCCGCAGCGCTACCTGGAAAGCGACCAGGCCCACCAGCAGCAGTACAACCGACTGCAAGGCCAGCAGCAAGACCATTGCACTCACGTCCCCTCCGGCTTCCAGGCGTCTTAGGGACTCGATGCCGAGAGTGAGCGGCAGCCAGGGGGCAACGGCTGCAATGGGGCCAGGTAACTGGGCCAACGGGATGACTGCGCCGCTCACGAATAGCAGGACATACTCGAGGGCCGAGGTGTAGCTAATCGCGTTGCGGTAGACCAGCAGCACCGCGCCCACCAGGAGGCCCAGCCCCGATAGCCCCAGAAGCGTCAGGATCAGGATGCCGAGCAGGCCCAGCCAGGGATACCCCACCAGGGCCGACCAGGGCAGTGCAAACACCGCAGCCAGAACCAGGAAAAGCGGTATGGCATAGACTGTGTGCTGGACAGCATAAATTCCCATGCGCACCAGCAACACCAGCACCGGCTGCCTGGCGTGGAGGTACATCTGCTCGAAGGCCCCGCTAGTGCTCTCCTCCCAGATGTCGGCGGAGATTCTAGACAACGGTATGCTGGCGTACTGCCAGAGGATGAGGGCGGCCAGGGCGGATATGCTGGCCTCGCCCAGCAGGGTTACCAGATAAAAGATCCCGCCGGTCACCAGAATGGCGGTTAGCAGGTTTCCGAGCAGTAGCTGCCGGTAGAACCGCAGATCAGCCCAGTACCTGATTAGCTCGGCTTTCAGCACTCTGCACCCCCTGTAGCAACTGCTCCAGTAAACCCTCGTGCAATTTCAGGTAATGAATACGCTCTGGCGACAGCCGGGCGGCCTCGGCAAGGCCGAACCTCACCCGGGTGAGCGAGCCCTCCGATTCCAGCACCTCGCCGAAGCCAGGCTCTCCCTCCACCCAGGCTTCCAGGGTCTGCACCAAGTTGAAGCGCGAAACCAACTGGCCGAGTGAGCTGTCCACCACGATGCGGGAGTTGTGTAGAACCAGTACCCGGTCGCAGATTGACTCCATAAAACCCATCTCGTGGCCGGTCAGCAGGACGGTGCTCCCCTGCCGGGCATACTGCCGCAAAAGGCTGCGCATCTGGGCCATGCTGGGCATGTCCAGGCCGGTAGAGGCATCGTCGAGCAGAAAGACCCTGGCTTGCTTGAGGTAGGCCAGGGCCAGTCCAACCCGCCGCTTGGTGCCAAAAGACAGATAAAGCAGCGGAGTGTCTGCTTTCTCCCCCAGCCCACAAAGCTCCATTACCCGCGCAACAGCCCCCGCTGCCTGCCTGATCCCCAGCAGGGCCGCGTAGTACAAAAGATTCTGCCTGGCGCTCATGAACTCGTACAGGCTCGGCTGGCCCTCTTTCATCACCGCCACATGCTGCCTTACAGACTCGCGCCCCAGCGGCCTTCCCAACAGGCTAATTTCACCCTGGTCTGGGAGCAGCAAGCCGCACAAGAGCTTAACCAGGGTGGTCTTGCCAGCGCCATTGAACCCCAGTAGCCCCACGATCTCCCCGGGATACAGGGCCAAGTTAACCTGGCTAAGAACCGGGTTCGAGGTAAAAGATTTTCCCAGGCCACGAACCGCAATCAAGGGTTGGTCTTGAAGCGAAGCTTCCCGGTGTAGCGGCTCCGGTCGGGATCCCATGCCCATGTGAACTTCTCCTGAACAAAGTCAATACTGTGATCCGGCAGATCCTCACCTTCGACGACGACCATTTTCCCATTCCAGCGTGCTTCCACCAGTTGGCCCTCGGCGATGATCTGCCGGAGGCATGTTATTTCATACCTACCAACCCCGGCTCGCGTGTAAAACACCTGCCAGGGGAAGACCCTCTCAACTTCAGTCGGGCCCTGGTACTCCCCATCGAACCTGTTGAAACACAGTGAGACGCCTATCCCAAGTCTGCGCACCTCACCGAGTGTAAAAATCGAGCCTGTTGCGCCCTTAGAGTACTCTATGGTTGCTTCCTGCTGGTAGACCATCAATCTATCTTTTATATGGTTCTTGCACTTCCAGGATTTGCATAGTGGAACCGCAAACGAGGCTGGGAAGTTGACCAGCTCGATCTCGCTAACCGAATGGCCAGGCACGGGATTCATGCGGCCTACACCACTCCCGCTATATGAATGGCCGTTAATCTTGCCAGAGAGATGTGTCACCGTTAGGATTTCTTGAGGTGACAGACCCAGCATATTTCGCAGTTCCAGCGGACTACTGGTCTCGAGAAGAGCCACCATGCCTCACCACCTTTGGTTGAATGCTGCACCGTAAAGATTAGCAGGCTCGTTATCCCTTTTCAAGTGGTCAATTGCACACTTGGTCAGGATACCTGGAGTTTGTGATCCCGGGTAATAGGTTCTGAGCGGTAGTTTCAGACTTTATATAGCAACAAATGCGTTCCTCACTATCTAAATAGCTCGGAGCACCCGGCACCTTGTGAACTGGAATCGCAAGCCGGACTCGTCGTGTGATGGCTGGTATGGACCTGGCTGGAAGGCCCCTACGGTACACACGGTTCTACCAGGTAAATTTGGGAAGGGGGTGCATTCGGTCAAGCAGCGCTTGTGGATCCGGGTATGCCATGTCCAGGCTTTTGTCCAAAGCGCTTACCGCCGTTTGCTCTTGATTGCCGGAGAGGTTTGCACCAGTGCATCCTGACGTGGATGGTTGTCTACCGAGCTCGCATCAAGAAAACCAATCACCCTGTCGAAACCTAGACTCCCAGGTACTCGCTCATTCGCGGCCTAGAAACTGGTGCCGGGAATGGGACTCGAACCCACACGGGCTTGCGCCCAACGGATTTTAAGTCCGTAGCGTCTACCATTCCGCCATCCCGGCAGGCCCGCTATCTAGTTTAGCGCTTGAACGCATTCTGACAACCCGTTTGCAGGGACAATTGACACTACTGACTTGTAACCACCACCGAGATACTGCATGAAAGCCATGCCTGATGTACTTGCACCGCAGGTTGTGCTCAGGGTATCCCTGGGTGGTGTGGCAAGGGTTGCAAGCTGCCAGCGTGGCGGCAGATTTTTGGGGCTCAAACCTGGTTCCGAGAGTCTAAATTTTGGAGGTGAGTTCACACATGTCCAGTTACGAAGAACCCAAACCCAGCAAACTGCAGCCGCTTCATCCGGCCCAAGAGGCCCTCTTGCTTGCCGAGGCCGACCGGAATCTGGCTGCCCTGCTGCCACCGCAGCAGGAATCACGGCTAAACCGAGCCCTCGACAAGCATGGCCTAACCCGCCGGGATTTCATAGCCTGGGCTACAGTTATGACCGCCACGCTAGGGCTGCCCCCCGCTTTCACGGGGCGCGTTGCCCGGGCTGCCGAGGCTGCTACCCGGCTGCCCATCATCTGGCAGGAATTGCAGTCTTGCACTGGCAACTCGATGGCCCTGCTGCGCACCGCCAACCCTGGGCTGGATAACATCATCCTCGAGGTACTTTCGCTCGAGTACCACCCCGCGCTGATGGCGGCTGCGGGCGACCAGGCCAAAGCGGTACTGGCGGGTAGTATCGAAAAGCACAGGGGTCAGTACATCGCCATATTTGAAGGTTCGGTGCCAGTCGGCCAGCGTGGCATCTTCATGACCTCCGGATCCAAAGGGGAACCCAGTACCGACCTGGTCAGACGTATCGCACGCGATGCCAAATATGTCCTCTCGGCGGGTACTTGCGCTGCCTATGGGGGAATCCCCAAGGCTGGCCCCAACCCTACCGAGGCCATGGGCATCAAAGAATTCCTGCGAGACAACAACATCCGTACGCCTGTAATCAATCTCCCGGCCTGCCCGGTCGGTGCGACCAACATTGTGGGCACCATTCTGGAGCTGGTGTTATTTGGCAGGGTTCCTCAGCTTGACGCTTTCGATCGTCCGGTCTGGGCCTATGGTACCCGCATCCACGACAAGTGTGAGCGGCGCGGCAACTTCGATGCGGGGGAGTTTGTGCAGAGCTGGGCCGACATCAGCAGCTTAAAGAAGGGTTTCTGCCTGTACAAAGTGGGCTGCAAAGGCCCTTTCACCTACAACAACTGCGGCGTGGTGCGCTACAACCAGGGCACCTCCTGGCCCATCCAGGCCGGTCACGGCTGCGTGGGCTGTAGTGAACCAAATTTCTGGGATACCATGACCCCCTTCCACCAGCCGGTAGCCGCCAGGGTTTTCTCACCGCCGGTGCTTAGCGACTCCACCGCCGACCGGGTCGGCCTGTGGACGATGGGTGCAGTCGCAGTCGGCATTGCTGCTCATGCCGTAGGAACCATGGTGCGTTCGGCCCTGGAAGACCGCAAGGCAAGCAAAACCTCCCCCGAGCCAAAGGAGTAAATCATGGCTGAGCGCATCGTAGTAGACCCCATTACCCGAATTGAAGGCCACCTGCGCATCGAGGCGGCAGTAGATGCACAGGGCGTAATCAGTCAAGCTTACAGCTCCGGCACTGCTTTCCGTGGAATCGAGCTGATCATGCGCGGACGCGACCCACGCGACCTGGGCATGTTCACCCAGCGCATCTGCGGGGTATGTACCTACCAGCATTACGAGGTTAGCACCGAAGCCGTCGAGCATGCGTATGGGGTGCGTGTTCCCCCCAATGCCCGCCTGGTACGCAATCTGATGTGGACGGCACAGGTTGTCTACGACCACGTAGTGCATTTCTATCACCTTCACGGGATGGACTGGTTTGATATCGTCTCGGCCCTGGGGGCAAACCCGGCCAGGGCCGTGCGGGTCGCCCATGAGTACCACGCCAACCCCTACAACGCCTCGGAGAGTCATTATGGTCTGGTAGCCCAGCGGCTGACCCGGTTTGTCCAGAGTGGGCAGCTAGGTCCCTTTGCCGGTGCTTACTGGGGCCATCCAGCCTACAAGCTAACCCCCGAAGAGAACCTGATTATGGCCTCGCACTACCTCGACGCACTGGCCCTGCAACGGGTCATGTCGCAGATGCTGGCCATCTTTGGGGCCAAAAGCCCCCACCCGCAGAGCCTGATTGTGGGCGGGGTGACCTCGGTGCGCGATGCCCTCAGCGCCGAGCGAATCGGCCAGTACCTATTCATGCTAAAACAGGCCCAGGACTTCATTGACCGGGCCTACCTGCCCGACCTGGTGATGATGGGCACCCGCTACAAAGACGAGGCCCTGCGCGGTGATGGGGCCGGCCTGAGCAACTATATGTCGGTCGGCGCCCTTCCCCTCGATGAAGAGCCCTGGGAGAACCAGCACTTCTTCTTGCCCAAGGGCCTGGTGGTCAACCGCGACCTGACCAGGGTTCTGCCCATAGACCCTCAGAAAATTACCGAGGAAGTCGCCCGCTCCTACTACACCTACGAAGGTGACCAGACCGCACTGCATCCCTTCGAAGGGCAGACCAACCCGCAGTACACTGGCCTCGAGCCCGATGGCAAGCTCAAAGTGGATGGAAAGTACTCGTGGCTCAAAAGCCCGCGCTACGACGGCCTGAATGTCGAAGTCGGCCCGCTGGCCCGCCTGATCGTGGCCTATGCAGCCGGTAATGAGGCCAGCAAGCGAATCATGGATGGGTACACCGCCCGTATCGGGGTTCCCTTCCGCTTCTGGTACTCCACCCTGGGCCGCACGGTTGCGCGTGGCATGGAGACCAAGCTGCTGGCCGATTACATGCCCACCCTGGTCAACGAGCTGGTTGCCAATGTTTCGAAGGGGGACGAACGCTTCTTCACCAGCTATAGCCCTAAAGACGGCGACGGCTTCAGGATGTCGGAGGTTCCTCGCGGCACGCTATCGCACTGGGTACGGGTAAAGAACGGGCGGATCGAGAACTTCCAGGCTGTGGTTCCTTCTACCTGGAATGCTTCGCCCAGGGATGCCAAAGGGCAGGTCGGCGCCTACGAAGCCTCACTGGCGGGACAAAGGCTGGCAGACCCCGAGAAGCCCCTGGAGATTCTGCGCACGGTTCATTCCTTCGACCCCTGCCTGGCCTGCGCGGTGCACCTGCTGGATCCCAAGGGCAACCCGCTAGCCCACCTGAAAATTAAGGTGTAGGAGGACACAATGGCCAATCCCAACCCACAAGAGCCTGTCCGACTGCACTACACCTTCGGACGCTTCACCCGTGCCTCCCACTGGATTCGGGTGGTACTGATTGTCTGGCTTTCGGTAAGCGGTTTTTACATCGCCAACCCTTTCCTGACCCCGGATCTGAGATTTGATCAGCTCTATATTCGCAGCCTGCACATTGCGGCAGGATGGTTTTTGCTGGCCATCACGCTGATCCGCATCTACGAGTTCTTCTTCCTCAAGCCCGGCCCAAAGCTGGGCCTGGGTCAGGAAGTAAGCATGGGGCGCATCCTCTTCGATTGGAAGGCCTGGCGCGACCAGTTGGCGTTCTACACGCTGCTCCGGCGCGACCACCCCACCTACATCTACTCCAACTACGGCCCGCTGCAGTACCTGGCCTATATTGTTCTCTACCTTAGCCTGGTTGTAGTCATCCTGACCGGCCTGATCCTGGCAGCCCCCTACCAGAGCATGGGTCTGGCGGGCTGGACCGGGCAGTTGCTCAAGCCCCTCGAGGTCGCACTCGGCGGGCTTGCCAACGTGCGCATCTACCACCACATTGCCATGTGGGTTCTGATAGTCTTCACCCTGATTCATGTGTACATGGTGGCCTGGTACTCGATCCGTGGGCGTTCCATGGTGATGGAAGCCATGATCTCGGGGTACAAGGTAGACGATGCCCAGCCGCAAAAATAGGAACGCTTGGGCCCCCTGGTTCCGGGGTCAGTTTGGCTGGGCGGATACGCACCAACTCGAGCGCCCCCGCAGGTGGCTGCGAGCGCCTGGGTCGAAGCGGGGAGTCCCGCTCGTGTGCTGGGCCGGCCGGTACAATAGGAAAGCACAGGCTGGCCTTCCCGTCGAACGGGCTACAATTGGGCTGGAATCGCGGGTTGTTGGGCGTGGAATCGCGGGTTGAGGGTGGTTATGGCACACGAGATACTGCTACTGGGCGTGGGAAACCTTCTGTACGGGGACGAGGGCGTGGGGGTGGTGCTGGTCAGGCGGTTGAAGGAAAAATATGCCTTCTCCGAGCGCCTGGAAATTGTGGATGGGGGAACCCTGGCCTGGGATCTTTTGCCGCTGATTGCTGGCCGCGAGCAGGTCATTGTGGTGGACGCGGTAGCGGCTGAACTGGGCGAGATTTATCGTTTCTCCCTGCACGATATTCCCAGTGCAATTCAGTACGGCAAGCTATCCTCGCACGAATGGGAGATGCCCGAACTGTTGACCGCCATGGAAATTCATGGCGACCTGCCCCCCGTAACCTTTATCGCCATCGGGGTCAACTCGCTCGCCGAGATTAGCTCGAGCCTGACCCTCGAGCTCAGCCTACGCATCGCCAGTCGCCTCGAGGCCCTGGAAAAAGCGGTCTTGCAGGAGCTGGCCTCCCTGGGGGTACAGCCCCTCTCCGAGGCAGCCCATGCATGAACTCGGCCTGATGCAGAACATCCTTGAGATCGCTGAGGTACACGCCCGGCGCGAAGGGGCCAGGGCCATCCGCGAAATCGGCCTGAAGGTGGGAGCCCTGAGCGGGGTGGAGAAAGCAGCCCTGGAGTTTGCCTTTGAGGCCCTCAAGTCCGATACCCTGGCCCATGGAGCCCGGCTCGAGGTTCGCTGGCTTCCCCTGCGGGCCCACTGCCCGGAGTGCCGGATAGATTTTGAGTCGGAGAACCGCTCTGGAGTCGCGGTTTGTCCTGCTTGTAACCAGGCTACGGCGGCGATCAAGCAAGGGCAGGAGTTAGAAGTAGAGTATCTGGACGTGGACTAGGGGGGCGGTATGGCAGAGATTAAGGAGATTGGAATTGGGCTGTCGGTGCTGGGGGAGCACGCCCAGGAGCGCGGGCGGCGCATCCGCGTAGAAAAGGGCGTAATGGCCCTCAACGACCAGTACGCCGCGGCCAACCGAGCGCGCCTCCGGGCGGCGGGGGTCAGAACGCTAAACCTGCTCTCCTCGCCAGGGGCCGGCAAGACCACCCTGCTGTCCCGCACCCTGCAAGACCTCCAGGACAGCCTGTCCATGGCGGTGATTGTGGGCGACCTGGCCACCGACAACGATGCCCAGCGTTTGCGGGTAGGCGGGGCCACCGCAGTACAGATTCAGACCGGAACCCTCTGCCACCTCGAGGCGGCCATGATTGAGCGCGCCCTGGAACCCCTGAACCTGGAAGCGCTCGATCTGCTCTTCATCGAGAATGTGGGCAACCTGGTCTGCCCTGCCGCCTACGACCTGGGCGAGGATGCCCGGGTGGTGCTTTTCTCCACGACCGAGGGCGAGGACAAGCCCCTGAAATACCCCCGGATGTTCAAGAGCGCCGACCTGATTCTGGTCACCAAAAGCGACCTGGCCGAGGCGGTGGGCTTTGACCGGGCCAGCGCTCTGGAAAACCTGGGCCAGGTTGCACCCCAGGCAGCGATCCTGGAGGTCTCGACCCGAACCGGAATGGGCCTCGAGGCCTGGTATGACTTCTTGCGGCGGCCCAACTGAACCTGAACCCAGTCCCACCCCTGTCCTGGCATACCCGGGCTGGCGTGGGCGCGACCCGTGAGAAAATTGCCAATTCCCCGCCACCGGCCTATCCCCGCAGCAGAGTCACCGCCGCTGCAACCCCTGGAGGCAGAAATCTGGCCCTGATGCTTTTGCGCGAATTGCGCCCATACTTTTCCGGTTATGCAACCTAGCCTCGAGCAAACCTGGCGTATACGGGTGCAGGGGGTGGTGCAGGGGGTGGGGTTCCGCCCCTTCATTTACCGCCTGGCCCTGCAGTTGGGGCTTTCGGGCTGGGTGCGCAACGACCTCGAGGGCGTGCTCATCGAGGCTTCTGCAACCCCTGAGCGACTGACGCAGCTGGTCGAGTTGATCCGCGAGCAAGCCCCTCCCGCCGCCCGACTCGAGCAAGTAGAGATACTGGAAAAACGTCCGGGGAGCCTGCCCGACGGCTTTGCCATTGTGGAAAGTGAGTCCACCGGCCCCATGGCTACCCGGATCTCGCCCGACCTGACCGTCTGCCCCGACTGTCTGAGCGAACTGGAAAACCCTACCGACCGGCGCTACCGCTATCCGTTCATCAACTGCACCAATTGTGGCCCCCGCTACTCGATTATCCAGCAACTGCCCTACGACCGCCCTCTCACCACCATGCGGGGCTTTGCGATGTGCCCGGAGTGCGCTCGGGAGTACCACGACCCCCTCAACCGCCGCTTCCACGCCCAGCCCGTGGCCTGCCCGGCCTGCGGGCCGCAGGTTTACCTGTGGGATCACAAGCTGCAAGCCCTCGCCAGCCGGCACCAGGCCATAGTGCAGTCCGCCCAGCTGCTGCGCGAAGGACATATCCTGGCGGTTAAGGGGCTGGGGGGCTACCACCTGGCCTGCGATGCCACCCAGACCGAGGCCGTGGAACTGCTCCGCAGCCGCAAACTGCGCCGGTTCAAACCGCTGGCCTTGATGG
>NZ_CALMCQ010000035.1 GCF_937863175.1 uncultured Meiothermus sp.
CAATGCGATGGGTTAGAAACCAGGCAGGTGAACGGGTCTATCCACTCAAATTCGGGCCCGATCCCACCAGGTTCTCCTGGCTTGAGTCCGCAAACCCAGGGTGATCGGTAAGTCCTTATAAGCCCGACGGGTATTAGCGGTCAGTCCTTGAAAAGGCTGTCGAAGGCCCGGTGGCTGCCATCCTTGGGCTTGAGACGGAAGAGGTCGTTTTTCAGCTCGAGGTGGTCTTCTTTGAGCAGGCGCTCGAGCGTGCGCTGAAGCTCGTCTTTGGACAGGCTTTCGCCTTCCTCGTCCAGCCAGCGCACAATGTCTTTTTCGCTGGCAAAACCCAACTTCTCGATGGCTTTGAGAACCCAGCCTCGGGTGTCCATACTTGAATATACCGCGACGCACACGGGCCAAATCATGAGAAGAACCCCACCATCGGGGCTAATCTCTACTTATTAACGACCCTGTCGCACACTATATCGGAGGATCCCTTCCAATAAGGACGGGTTGTGTAGCACAATATATGGGTGGATCCCTTCCGGGAATACCAGGACTATGTAATCGCGCATCGGTTGCGCGGGGCCCTGGACTTTTATCCTGGTAAGCTCTACTCGCTGCCCGAGTACGCAACCTTGCGCCTGCGGCGCAGTGAGCTGGTGCGCAAGCTGGTAGGCCGTCAGGGAGACCCCGCGCTGCTTTCGCGCATTGAGCAGATTACCGACGACCTCAACTATGGTTTCTGGTCGAACCCCGGCATTCTCAAGGCCTTCCTCACGCGGCTTTCGCCGGTGCAGTATCCGGTGCTGGTAAGTCCCGAACGCTTCGAGACCCTGCTTTCAAATACCGAGCGGCTGAGGCTGAAGCAGCCGGGCCTGGCGGGGCAGTACTACCTGGGCTGGCTGCGCTTGCCCGCCCTGGTAGAAGAACCACTGGTCTTTGAACAAGCCATGCGCGAACAGGAAAACCTGGCCGTACAACTGGGGCTTTTTCTGGACGAGTTTCACAAGGTAGCAGGTTCGGGGTAGGCAATCGCCAGCCCATACCCGGCCTCGAGTTCAATCTCCACCAGCCCCAAAACCCGATTGGAAAGTGTGCGGGTGCTGCCCAGGGGTACCTCGGCCTTTTGCAAGGGCCAGTGAACGCCGCGAATGCTCAGGCCGGAAAAACCGCCCAGCGGCAGCAAACTCAGCTTGCTGTGGCGCGGCAAATCCAGTCGCAGATTTCCTGGTAGCAGGGGATAGGCCTCCTCGCATCCCGAGCTGAGCAGGGTGGGAATACCCTGCTGGGCCAGCCGGATACCCAGCAGCAGATGGGCCAGGGTCTGATCGGTCTGGCCCCCCATGGCCCCCACCAGAATGAGTCGGTCGGCCCCCCTGGTCAGGGCTGCTTTTATGGCCAGTTCCCCATCGGTAAAGTCCTTGCCCGCTGGATATTCCTCGCGGGGAACACGGGCGAAGGCTTGCTGTAGTTCCGCTGAGGCCGAGTCGAAGTCTCCCACCCACAATTCGGCCTGAAGTGCCAGGGCCCGGGCGTGTACCATGCCACTATCCGCCGCGATCACCCGACTCCCGGAGACCTGGGCTCGTAGCCGCTGGGTCGGGGTGACCAGACCGCCTAACAGAATGGTGAATGGGCGCATGATTGAGTCTCGTGTCAAAAACACTGCACAAGGGCTGATGGTATGCCTCAAAAGCGTGAAGGCCTGGGGTTTATCAGTGGGTACGGTATTCCTGGTGCCTGCGGCCCGTGCAAAGACCTTTCCTCCTTTGTCATAGGGTACTCTCCTCCAGTACCACTACCCGGGACCAATCGATCCTGATCTGGACCGTGTCACCGGGGTAGAGGCCAGACTCCGGGCCTTCCAGGTAGAGTTTCTGGCCGCGCCAGGCCAGTTCCAGGGCAACTGTGTGGCCCATAAAGATTCGCTCCTGCACCTGGGCCGCTTCACCCGATCCGAGTTGTATGGCCTCCTGGGGTAATAGATGCGGGAGCGTGGGCAGCCCCACCTGGCGACTCTGTTCAGGCGAGATCAGGTTGCGGTGACCCAGGAAGGTGGCGATCCAGCGGTTCCTGGGCCGTTTGAAAAGCATTTCGGGGGAGCCGAGCTGCACAACCGCACCCCCTTGCAGGATGGCGACCTGTTCGGCAATGACGAAAGCTTCGGACTGGTCGTGGGTGACCACGATGGTGGGCACTCGAGTCTGGCGCAAAATCGCCCGCAGCTCCAGCAACAACTCCTGCCTTAGCTTGAGATCCAGCGCACCCAGGGGCTCATCCAGCAACAATACTTTGGGCCTGCTGGCCAGCGCGCGGGCCAGCGCCACCCGCTGGCGCTCTCCGCCCGAGAGCTGGTGCGGGCGTTTGTGAGCGTGGGGGCCCAGGTTGGTCAAATCCAGTAACTCGGAGACTCGTTCCCGGATCTGGTGGCTGGCCCACCGCGCTTCGCGCAGGCCAAAGGCGATATTTTCCGAGACCGGCAGGTGGGGGAACAGGGCATAGTCCTGAAACACAAACCCTACCCGGCGCTCCTCGGGGGGGAGGGAAGTCACCTCTACACCGCCCATCCAGAGCTGCCCGGCATCGGGTGCTTCCAGTCCTGCCACCAGCCGGAGCAGGGTGCTTTTTCCACTGCCCGATGGCCCCAACAGGGAAAGGGTCTGCTCTGGGCTGACCTCGAGCGAAACAGCGAGGGAAAACCCGGGATAGGTTTTACGAAGACCCACCAGACGCAGCATGACCTCAGCCTACCGGTTGGGGGGTTGGATGGCTCAAGGAACTGTTAGCCGCGACCATACCTGCCTAAAGCGGTAACCACACGCTAAACCTGGCCCCCTGGCCCTCCTGCGACTCCACCCAGATGCGCCCCTGGTGGGCTTCGACAATGGCCCTGGAGATATAAAGCCCCAGTCCGGTACCCACGATGCCCCTCGAGATCGCACTCTGGGTGCGGCTATAGCGGTTGAAAAGCTGGCCCTGCTCCTCCAGCGGAATGCCGGGGCCGGTGTCTTCGACCTCGAGCAGCACGCCCCCATGTGACTTGGCCCGTAGCCAGATAGTACCTTCCCGTGGGCAGAATTTGAAAGCGTTGGAAAGCAGGTTGCCCACCACCTGCCCGATGCGCTCGGGGTCGGCCTCGATCATAGGCAGGGGGTCAAACTCCCAGATGAAGTGAGTCTGGCTCAGCCTGGCAACCCCAGCAAAGCTACGGGCGGTCTGGGCCAGGGTGAACTGTAGATCTACGGGTTGTCTGCCGATGGCAAACCGTCCTGCTTCCAGACGGGAGGTGTCCAGCAGGTTGTTCACCATATCCTTCAACCGGAGACTGCTGTGCTGAATGTTTTCCAGAAACTCCTTGAGTTCTGCGAATCCATGGCGGTCGTCCAACAACAGCTCGCTAAAGCCCAGAATAGAAGCCAGTGGGGTCTTGAGTTCGTGTGAAACGGCTGCAATGAACTCCGATTTCAACCGTTCGGCCTCGCGCTCCACGGTCACATCCCGGAACAGGATCAAGGTCATATCACGCTCCATGGGCACGATTCGGGCCTCGAAGTCCCGCCCTTCCAGGCTCAGCTCGATGACCCCGGCTAGCTCGGAGTTAAGCCCTGCTCGAATGGCACTTTGAAGCTGACTGGTCACGGCCTGGGAGAAAAGCTCGCCCAGGGTAGTGCCCAGAAACCGATCCATGGGCAGATGGCTGGCACTCCTACCGGCCTTGTATTCGCGGATATTGCCTGCCGCGTCAACCAGCATCAGGTCGTCGGGAATTGCTTCCAGGATGGTGCGAATACGCAGGTCTCGCTGAAATTCCATAATATTTTCTTGCATGATTGCAGCAATCATACCCAGCAACCCGTGAAAGAATTACGAATGTCCTAACCAATCTAGTTTATCCTGATTACCATGAGCTTGATTGCAGCCTTTCTGGCTGGAAACCTCTCGTTTCTTTCACCTTGTGTCTTGCCGCTGGTTCCGACCTATCTCCTCTACCTCGGGGGAGAGAGGGGACGCCCAATTTTTAATGCCTTCTTTTTCGTAGGTGGCTTTTCGCTGGTGTTTTTGCTCTTAGGGCTGCCCTTCACGATTCTGGGCGGCTTGCTGTTTGAGAGTCGGCATCTGCTGGCCCAGATTGGTGGGGTGTTCATGGTGCTATTTGGGCTCTACATGCTTGGCTTAAAGCCAAAGTGGGGAGTGAATCTGCGCTATGAGGGGGATACCAGCCGACCCTGGGGCGCGTTCGTGCTTGGGGTGGTTCTGGGTCTGGGCTGGACACCCTGCATCGGCCCGATTCTGGGAGGGATTCTGACCCTTACGGCAACGGGAAGTGGAGTCAATTTTTTGGTGGCCTATATCCTGGGTCTGGCGGTGCCATTCTTGCTGGTGGCCCTCTTTGCTGACCGCGTTCGTCCGGTTTTGCGCAAGGCGGCTCGCTTCTCCCGCTGGGCCGAAGTGACGGCAGGGGTGGCTCTGATCGCAGTGGGCGTTCTGATGTTTACCGGCGCCTTCACCCAGCTCAACAGCTTTTTCATCCAGATTACGCCCGAGTGGCTGCTGAACCTCGAGAAAAGCCTGATGGGTCAGTAGTGTGCTTTCCCCCGGCAAGGAACGAGGCCGCCAGGTCGCGCCACTGGAGTCTGCCAGCGGCACCGGTAGCAACCTCCCGTATGATGCTCGATACTCCCGTCGGGCTGGGTCTTGCAGACTCACCCTGGAGATTCTCAAAACCGTATGATGGAACGGATGCTGATTGAGGCCAATGCGGTTGCCAAACGCTACGGGCGGGACTGGGTGCTGCGCAACCTGGATTTCCGGCTCGCGATGCACGAAACGGTGGCCCTGGTCGGCCCCAACGGGGTGGGCAAAACCACCTTGCTGCGGGTGTTGGCCGGGCTGGTTCGCCCGACCCAGGGTTCCTTCCAACTGGACGGGAAAGTGGGTTTTCTAGCCAATCCACCCGCTTTTCATCGGCACTTTACTGGAGCCGAAAACCTGCACTACGCCCTGCGGCTGGATGGGCGGCTGGATGATCGGACCGAGATTCACTCGGCTCTGGAGCAAATGGGGCTACCCCTTGACAAGCCCGTGCTGAGCTACAGCAGCGGCATGAAAAAACGCCTGGCCATGGCCCGTCTGCGCCTGCAATCCCCCAGTATCTGGCTCCTGGACGAGCCAGAAGCGGCCCTAGATGCCCAGGGCCGGGGTTTGT
>NZ_CALMCQ010000036.1 GCF_937863175.1 uncultured Meiothermus sp.
GCTGTGGCCCTGAACAGGGCCACGTGGGGATCTACTATACCCCACAGCAAAAGACAGAGGGTTTTGTAGCTCCCACACCCCCTTTTCTATAAAGGGGGAGTCGAAGTTCGAGCGTTCAGGGTCGGGGCTAAAGCAAGGGGCTAGAGAAGAGGTTTCTGACCGTCTTTTCGCCCGCAGCCTTCCACCCTTGACCTCTGGCGCCTGACCGATGGACTCAGCGGTGGAACTCCGGCTCAAAGAGGCGGGCGTACTCGTCGAGGGCAAAGCGGTCGGTCATGCCCGCGATATAGTCGCAGGCCGCCCGGTGGATGCCCGCCGCCTCGGCGGCTTTTTGTACCTGAGGGGGCAGGATCTGGGGGTCGCGGGTGTAGGCTTCGAAGAGTTTTTCCAGCACCAGGCGCGACTTGCCCACCTGCCGCACCACATAGTAGTGGCGGTAGAGGCTGGCGTACAAAAACTCTCTCAACTCGTTTAGCTGCCGGGTCAGTGAACCGGAGTACACGGCCAGAGGAGCCGGGTGGCTTCGAACGGCCTCGAGGCTTCCGATCCGGTGTTTTTCCAGAAGCTGGTGGGTGGCGGTGATGGTATCGGTAATGATCAGCCCCAGCAACTCGCGGATGAAGATCCGGCGGCCCATCTCGTCGAAGTTGTCGGGCCGCAGGCCCAACCCTCCCAGCAAGTCCCGCAGTAGCTCTACTTCCCACAGTTGGCCCGCCACCAGCAGCCCTGCGCGCAGGCCGTCGTCGAGGTCGTGGGCGTTGTAGGCAATTTCGTCGGCCAGGTTGACGATCTGGGCCTCGAGGCTGGGGCGCAGGTGGGGCTCGTAGCCCTCGGCGTCGGGCAGGTCGTAGCGGGTCTCGTGTTTGACGATGCCCTCGCGGGTCTCCCAGCACAGATTAAGACCGCGGAAGCCGGGGTAACGCTGCTCGAGGTAGGTCACGATGCGCATGGACTGTTTGTTGTGATCGAAGCCGCCATGCCCCTGCATCAGGTTGTCCAGCACGGCCTCGCCCGAATGCCCAAACGGGGGGTGGCCCAGGTCGTGGGCAAAGGCGATGGTCTCGGCGAGTTCCTGGTTCAGCCCCAGCGCCCGGACGATGGAACGGGCCACCTGGGCTACCTCGAGGGTGTGGGTCAGGCGGGTGCGGTAGTAGTCGCCCTCGTAGTTCACAAAGACCTGGGTCTTGTACTGCAACCGCCGGAAAGCGGTGGTGTGGTTAACCCGGTCGCGGTCTTTCTGAAAAGGGGTGCGGAAGCGCGACTCGGCCTCGAGGTGTTGGCGGCCCCGGCTCTGACCCGACTTTACCGCATAGGGAGCCAGGTTCTGGGCCTCCTGGGCCTCGAGGTGGGCGCGTTCAAACAACATAGATTAATTATCCCCGTCCCTTCGACTGCCCCCTTCGACAGGCTCAGGGCAGGCTCCTTCGACGGGCTCAGGGCAAGACTCAGGACAAGCTTCGGTCACTCCGTCACCCCGTCCATAACCCAGTCTACGCTTGGGCCAGTGGTCGTGACAAACCGAGCGGCGCTGTGAACTGCGGAATACTGCGGTGTGATAACCATGCGCAGCGCTTCCCTACTGCTTTTCGGGCTGACCATACTTCTCGCCGCCTTGCCATGAAGGCCAACGGAATCTAAAATGACAAAAACGCTCGAGGTTCCTGTTCGGGGGCTTGTTGCGTAAAGGACATTGTGAACCTTGTTGAGGAAGGGGGTGTTTTGGGCGAGTACCGTTTCTGGTTATTGGGTGAATTCAACAGGTCATACAACATCCCAGTATGGGGTGTTTTTCTGGGGAGTGTCACTTAATCACTAGTTAGATTCTCCCGAGTACATCAATGCCTCAATACACGGTAACTGACGAGGAAGCGCAAATCATCCGCGAGTTGGAGGAGTTTCGCAGTGCCATCAAGCATTGGTCCAACCCATCTGGAACAGATGACCGCGAGCAACTTCGTTCACTAATCAACCGTAAAATGGAAGATGTTGCGGAAGTTGTCCGACTGGCCGGGTGCCGACAGACAAGCACGATTTCACCGCCTCCAGCCATTGGAGGCTACGTGATGCCCAACGTTGATCCTTTTGCACACATTTTTGAGGAATTTTGGGGCATCAGCTTGAACAGCAAGGTCTTCGATATGTTGGATCAGACCATCGGTGTCATTGAATCTGGCAAATTTCAAAATCGAAAAGAACGTCTCCAGAAGGCTAAAGGTTCAATGGGGCCAATTTCGGGAAAAAAAGTCTTTCTAGTTCACGGCCACGACGAGAGCGCGCGAGAAGGCGTCGCGAGATTCCTCGAGAAATTGGGCCTCGATGCGATCATCTTGCACGAGCAGCCAAACGCTGGGCGAACAATCATTGAAAAGGTTGAAAAATTTGCTGAGGTCGCGTTCGCCGTCGTTCTTCTTACCCCGGATGATGTAGGAGGCACCGCAGTCAACCCTCAAGAGTTAAGTCCAAGAGCACGCCAGAACGTAATTCTGGAACTCGGGTACTTCCTCGGGAAACTCGGGCGCACTCACGTCGCGGCACTATTGAAAGGAGACGTTGAAAAGCCCTCAGACTATGACGGTGTTGTCTACATTGTTTTGGATGGTCGCGGTGCTTGGAAGCTGCACCTTGCTCGCGAACTCAAGACTGCAGGTCTCGATATCGACCTCAACGATGCAATTTTATAAAAACGAATCTAACAAACGCTTCGAGAGGCACGCTCAGCCAGCAAGTGTCGCTTGCTGTCTCTGCGCCCTTCAAGCTAAACGTTAGGCCGTTTCGATGTGTCCTGTCTCCATCAAAGGCGTACTTTTCCTGCTCTCTGACGAAGGGGTGCTACTTCAAAACGATCGTAATGAACGGGAATTGCCAGGTGGGCGAATAGAAGCGCACGGGCCGCTTGAGGTCTGGCTCGAGCGCATCGTCTTTGCAGAATTACGACTCCCATAATCGTTCAATTGTCGCATCCTGGGGTGTTGCCGGATGGGGGGCTGGGTTATGAGCCAAAAGCTGACCATCCCTACGAAGCCGGGCTAGACCCGTCTGCTCGGCAAGCCCTCATGTAACTTGGCGGGCCTCGAGGTATCAAGGTCTGGATGTCTCGAGTCTTATTCTTCACGCTGATTCTGGGCCTGGTGCTTACGGCTTGTGCGCCCGGCCAGACCGGCAGTGTGCGCCGGTTCGATCTGATTATTCAAAACCAGTGTTCTGGCCCCAACCTGACGGTATTTTTTCACATCAACGGCGAGTTTGTAGGAACCGTGCGGGGCTCGAGGCTCTTTCCGGGCCTGCGCGAGGGCCGCTACGAGCTTCGCGCCGAGGGCACCCAGCCCGGCCAGCCGGGATTCCTGCGCTTTAGCCGCTCTCTGGTGCTGGACAGAGATACCGTCTGGACGCTGTGCCCGTAAGAACCGCCACTTCAGAAATCTGCGGCTGAAACAGCCAGAAGGTCGCTCCGGTGGGCGCGGCTTTGGCCGATGCAACGGGCCAGTCCTCGAACCCTGGCCCGGCCCGGTGCTTCCTGTGCAATTACGGCCGTCCCGACCCACCGCAGGTCTCTATCAGTCGCTGCCTTGCAGCCCCGCCATCAGCCTGTCCAGGTCGGTCTGGGTGGTGTAGTGGGCGATGGAGGCCCGGATGGCCCCGTCGGGCCAGAGGCCCAGGGCTTGCATGGGCAGGGTGGCATAGTAGTGTCCAGCCGCAACCCCCACCCCGACTTTGGCCAGCCGCGCGGCCACCGCGAGCGGTGCTTGTTCCTGGAGGTTGAAGCAGAAGGTTCCCACCCGGCCCCTGGGGGTGGGCATACCGTAGAGTTGCAGGCCAGGGACATTTTGCAGGCGCTCGAGGGTCTGGGCCACCAGCGGTTCTTCGATGGCCTGGATGCGCCGGTAGGCCTCGAGCAAGCCTTCGCGCCCTGGTTTCCCGCCGCCCAGCACGTTGCGCAGATAGCCCAGCGTTCCCAGCCAACCGGCCAGGCCTTCGTGGTTGAGGGTGCCGGGTTCGAACTTGAGCAGGCTATCCTCGGGGATGAACCACAGTTTGTCGGTGGGTAGCCGGGCCATCAGTTCCTCGTGCACGTACAGGAAAGCCATGTGGGGGCCGAATACCTTGTAGGCCGAGAAAAAGGCCATATCTACCCCGCTGGCCTGCACATCGGGCAGGTGATGGGGGCTGTAATGCACCAGATCGGTAATGCACCAGGCTCCCGCCGCGTGGGCAATGGCGGCTGCCGCTGCTACATCGGGGGTGGTGCCCAGCGAGTTGGCCGCCGAGGTGATGGCGACCAGGCGGGTTTTGGGCGAGACCAGAGCCCTGAGGTCGGCGGGTTCCAGCCTGCCGCCCTCGTCCCAGCGGGCCTTCCAGACCCTGACCCGTACCCCAACCCCTTCCAGGTTGCGCCAGGGAGAGGCGTTGGCCTCGTGCTCGAGTTCAGAAATCACCACCTCGTCGCCCTCGCTAAAGAGCCGCGAAAAGGCCCTCGAGAGAATGAAGGCAAGCGCGGTAGAACTCGGCCCAATCGCCACTTCGCTGGGCTTGCAGTTGAAAAATTCCGCAGTCTGTTTTCGGGCCTCTTCGCGCACTCCGGTAGCGGCTATCGAGCCGGGATAGGGCATGCCCACGTTGCAGCTCGAGGTCGCCAGAAACCGCGCAATGCCCTCAATGCACTGTCCGGGAACCTGGGCTCCGGCGGCATTATCGAGAAAACTAAAACCTCCCGCCAGGGCTGGAAACTGGGTCTGGATAGACATGTCCCGATTCTACGCCCTCCCGCAGGCTTCTCTCGGCAGTCGCCGATAGGGGATGGCCCGCAAAGAGCTACCTCAGACCCAGCAATTCCAAAGGGCCGACCCCTACCTTTGCACCCGGTCTAACCCCCAGGTTCGGTAGAGGGTTCAAACCCGCTTGAACAGCAGGGTGGCGTTCATACCCCCAAAGGCGAAGGAGTTCGAAAGGGCGTAATCCACCTGTTTTTCTTTGGGGGTATTGGGCACGTAGTCGAGGTCAAGTTCGGGGTCGGGGTCGTCGAGGTTGATGGTGGGAGGTAATACCCCCGAGGTCAGGGCCTGGATGCTGGCAATGGCTTCGATGGCGCCGGCGGCCCCCAGCAAATGCCCGATCATGCTCTTGGTGGACGATACCGAGAGCCGGTAAGCGTCTTCGCCAAAGACTTTTTTGATGGCCAGGGTCTCGGCCTTGTCGCCCACTGGGGTCGAGGTGCCGTGGGCATTGATGTAGCCCACCAGTCCGGGGTTGATTTTGGCGTCCTTGAGGGCGGCCTGCATGGCCAGGGCCGCGCCCATGCCTTCGGGGTGGGGTTCGGTGATGTGGTGGGCGTCGGCACTGCGACCAAAGCCCACCAGCTCGGCATAAATTTTGGCTCCTCTGGCTTTTGCCCGCTGGTACTCTTCCAGCACCAGCACCGCCGAGCCTTCCGAGAGCACAAAACCATCGCGGCTCCTGGTAAAGGGGCGGCTGGCCTTTTCGGGTTCGTCGTTGCGGGTCGAGAGGGCCCGCATCACCCCAAAGCTGCCAATGGACATCTCGGTCACGACCGCCTCGGTTCCTCCGGTCAGCATCAGGTCGGCCTCGCCCAGTTGAATCACCCTGAAAGCATTGCCAATGGCATCCGAACCCGTTGCACAGGCCGTCACCACGGTGGAGGATGGCCCCATGAAGCCGTATTTCATGGCCAGCTGGCCGGAGGCCATGTTGGCAATCATCATCGGGATGAAGAAAGGGGAGAGGCGGGTGCCCCCCTTCTCAAACAGCACCTTGCTCTGTTCCTGCCAGGTGATCATGCCCCCGATGCCCGTCCCGATCAGCGTTCCTATGCGGGTGCGGTCTTCCTTATCGAGCTCCAGTCCCGAGTCCTGCAGGGCTAGATGAGCAGCCACCAGGGCCAGCTGGGTGAAGCGATCCAGGCGGCGCAACTCGCGCTTTTCGATGTGCTCCTCGAAGTTGACATCCACCTCGCCGGCAATCTGGACGGGGTAGGTGGAAGCATCAAACTGGGTAATTCGCCGGATGCCAGACCGGCCAAGGAGCTGTGCGGTATGGAAGGCTTCGGCCCCAGTGCCGTTGGGGGCTACCGGGCCAAGGCCAGTGATTACGACACGACGCATGAGGGTTATTATAGAGCACTCTTCCTAAAGACCGAACCCTGTCGGCGTGATAATTGTGTCCAGTACAGAACGGTGGCCCGAGATATGCGCTCATCTCGTATACTGGAGGGTGGTGATGTATGGCTGGTCATAGCAAATGGGCACAAATCAAGCGGAAAAAAGCCGCTAACGACCTCAAAAAAGGCAAGGTGGTGAGTAAATACCTGCGCCTGATCGCGGCCTCGGCCAGGGCCGGGGGGAGTGCAGACCCGGCCGCCAATGTCAACCTGCGCAACCTGATTGAAGCCGCCAAAAACGCAGATGTTCCCAGCGATAACATCGAGCGCCTCTTGAAGCGTCTGGCCGGAGGTGATGACGAGGGCAGCCAGTACGAAGAGGTGGTCTACGAGGGGTATGCGCCGGGGGGGGTGGCGATGATCGTGAACGCCCTCTCGGACAACCGCAACCGCACTGCCTCGGAGGTGCGCCACATTTTTTCCAAACACGGCGGCAGCCTGGGAGCTACCGGGGCGGTCTCGTGGCAGTTTGACCGCCGGGGCTATGTCTGGATTGAACCCAATTCCGATGCCGCCCAGGAGGCTGCCATCGAGGCGGGGGCGCTGGACTTACAAGAAAGCGAGGAGGGCCTGGAAATCTATACCGACCCCCACGAAGTCTACAGCGTCGCCAGCGCCCTCAAAGCCAGAGGCTTCAAGCCCGAGGACACCGAAATTACCATGGTGCCGCAAAACACCATGCGCCTGAGCCAGGAAGAGGCCGAGAAGGTGCTGCGCATGGTGGAGGCACTCGAAGAACTCGACGATGTGCAAAACGTGTACACCAACCTGAACCTCGAGAACATCTCGGTTGAGGCCTGAGCATGCCCCAACCCGTTGTGGTGGTGGACTATGACCCCACCTGGCCCGAAGTCTTTGGGCTTCAGGCTCTGGTCTGGGGAGTTGTGCAGGATAGGGCAAGAGCGAACGGATTCTGGCCTTGCTGGCCAAAACAGGTTTTGAGGCCGATCGCCTGGCCTCCATTCGAGGCCAGAACCGGGCCAAAAAATAGCGCAGAAATTTGCAAGGCAGACTCCCTGCCGCCAGACATGGCAGGGATTTTCTCGAGGTTTTCCCGATCACGCTTGCCGAGCACCCTCCAAGGTGCCAATAGGCTATGGGCTCACAGCCAAACCGGAAAGGGGTTCGTTAGTCTAAACCAGTGGATCGGGAAGGACACCTTGCCATGGCGGGGCGGTTCACAATGGTAGGGATGGGATCTGCCTATGGTGCGCATAATGGATCGTTTTAAGGAGGATATACAGGCCATACTGGACAGAGACCCCGCCGCCAGGGGGGTTCTCGAGGCGGTGTTGTTCAGCCCAGGGATGCATGCGTTGTGGATGCACCGGCTTAACCACAAGCTCTGGAACACCGGCTTGAAACTGCTGGCCCGCATCCTGGCCCACCTCACGCGCCTGTTCACCGGGGTCGAGATTCACCCCGGAGCCCGAATTGGCCGCCGGGTGGTCATTGACCACGGCATGGGCATCGTGATTGGCGAGACCGCCGAGGTGGGCGACGACGTGATGATGTACCACGGCGTAACCCTGGGCGGTACCGGCTTCACCCGCGAAAAACGCCATCCCACCATCGGCAACAGGGTGCTGCTGGGAGCCCATGCCCTGGTGTTGGGGCCAGTCCCGGTGGGGGATGACGCCAGGGTTGGGGCGGGTGCCGTGGTCACCAAGCCGGTGCCACCGGGCGCTACGGCTATCGGCAACCCGGCCCAGATTACCTTGCCCAAATCCGAACTCGAGGCGGTCGAAGCCTGAGGCGGTATCAGTAAACAGCACGGAGGATCGGTGACCGAAAACTTCTTTGGGGAGGTGGTTCGACTGCCCTGGAAGGATGG
>NZ_CALMCQ010000037.1 GCF_937863175.1 uncultured Meiothermus sp.
CCCTCCCCAGCCAGTTTAGCCAGGACTTCGCAGCGCAACTGGAAGTCTTAATCGAGGAAAAACCCCCGGTGGTGAGTTTTCATTTCGACATCGTTTCTGCCCAGACCCTGAGGCGCCTGCACCAGGCAGGGTGCCAGGTAATCGGCGCCGCTACCAACGTGGCAGAAGCCACTGCCTGGGAACGAGCCGGGGCCGACTATGTCTGCGCCCAGGGGGCCGAGGCCGGGGGGCACCGGGGCACCTTTATTGGCCCCATTGAGCACTCCATGACCGGCACCCTGGCCCTGGTGCCCCAGGTCGCAGATGCAGTGAAAATCCCGGTGATTGCCGCAGGGGGCATTATGGATGGGCGGGGGATTGCCGCCGCCCTGCTGCTGGGGGCCGCCGCAGTTCAGATGGGAACCGCCTTTCTCACCTGCCCGGAGTCGGGTATCCATCCCCTCTACAGACAGGCTTTGTTGCAGGCTCAGGCCGATACCACCGTTGTCACCCGTGCCTTTTCGGGACGGCCTGCTCGAGGTTTGCGCAATGCCTTTATAGAGCGCATGCACCCCTACGAAGCACTGGTGCCGCCCTATCCCATCCAGAATGCCCTCACGGGCGAGATTCGCCAGGCTGCCGCTAAAGCCGACCGGCTCGAGTTCATGTCGCTGTGGGCCGGACAGGCGGCGAGCCTTTGCCGCAGCCTGCCCGCTGCTGAATTGGTGCAGACTCTGATGCAGGAGACCCGTGTGTCCCTGCGCCAGGTGCAGAGGGACCTCGAATTATGAACAAGCTTTTTTACGGCTGGATGGTGGTGGCGGTGGCGGTGATTGCCACCCTGATCGCTGCGGGCAACCGCTCGGTGCCGGGGGCGATGATTCAACCCTTGCACGATAGCACCGGCTGGGCCATCCAGAGCATCGCCTTTGCCACCGCGATTGGCCTGGTACTGTTCGGGCTGGGGGCGCCCCTCAGCGGCTACCTGATGGATCGCTTTGGCCCCAGGCGCATCACCCTCTTTGGGCTGGGTTTGATGGCTGTCAGTATGGCTCTGAGCGCCCTGATGACCCAGATCTGGCAGCTCAACCTGGTCTGGGGGTTGCTGAGCGGGGTAGCGACGGGTGTGGTGGGCGGGATACTGGGTGCAACCGTGGCCAACCGCTGGTTCATCCAGCACCGGGGTCTGGTTACCGGCATTTTTGGTGCCGCCGCCTCGGCGGGGCAGCTCCTCTTCATCCCGGCCCTGGTCTTCTGGGCCAGCGGCCTGGGCTGGCGCGAGGCAAGCTGGATTATGGCGGCTGTGTCGCTGCTGGCGGTTTTGCCAGTGTTCTTCTTTATGAAAGACAGCCCGGCGGAGGTCGGGCTGCGGGCTTTTGGTGCGGCCCCCGGCTCGGCCCCGATGAAGATTACTGCCGATCCCGGCATCATGGGCAGAGCGCTGCGTTCCCCCACCTTCTGGCTGCTGGCCATCACCTTCTTCATCTGCGGGGCCACCTCCAACGGCCTGATTGGGGTGCACTTTATCCCCTATGCGGTCTCGTGCGGCCTGACCCCTACCACCGCCTCGGGCATTCTGGCAGTAATGGGGGCCATGAACTTTGTGGGTACCCTGGCCTCGGGCTATCTGACCGACCGCCACGACCCCCGCGTGCTGCTGTGCATCTACTACGGATTCCGGGGCCTTTCGCTCTTGTTCTTGCCCTTCGCCACCACCCCCGAGACCCTGATCTTGTTCGCCGTATTGTTCGGTCTGGACTATATTGCCACGGTGCCCCCCACCGTAGCGCTGGTGGCCGACCACTTCGGACGGCAGAACGTGGGTACCGTCTATGGCTGGGTCTTTGCGGCCCACCAACTCGGTGCTGCCGGGGCCGCCTGGGCCGGTGGAGCCGCCCGCGATGCACTGGGCGAGTACAACCTGGCTTTCCTGGTGGCCGGGATGATAGGGCTCGCGGCTGCTTTGCTATCGCTTGGCATCCACCGGTCTCCCAGGCTAGCTGCGGCCCAGGGCTAGGGCGTTTTTCAAGTAGACTGCGTCGCTAGTTGATATAAAAACCGGTTCCAGATTCCGTGAAGGGGAGCGCCTTCCAGGGCAACCGCCCTGAAGAACACATAACGCTGGTGTAACGGAAGCCCTGCTACCCTTGCAAAGCCTGCATAGTCCTGCGTAGCCCTGGCCCTTGCCGGGGTGGTCGAGTTAATGCAAGCCGAAGAGGAGCAGTGTATGGCAAAAACCAGGTCACAGAAGAGCGTGCAGAGCCATTTTGATCGGTCTATAGCCCAGCTCAGCCCCAGTCTGCAACGCGAGATGCGGGAACTCCGCAAACAGGAAGCCAGGATCCTCAAGCTGCTGAGCGATCCCAAAAAAGCCGAGCAGTATCTGTCCCACCCGCTCCAGTTGCTGCAATCCGGAGGGATCGAGGTGCCCACCTTGCTTAAGCGGCGGTTACAGCAATTCGACCCCAACCTGGCGCAACATCTAAGCCGCCAGACCTATGCCCTGCCCAACGGCCAGGCCATCACCGCCCACATCCGGGTGCGCTTTACCCGGGGGCCCAGGGAGGGTTCTGATGCCAGGTAGTCAGACCCAACGCTTTGATGCTGTGATGGAGTTTACCGAGCAAAGCGTCAACGATGTGATCTCCACCTTTTTTGACTCGGGCGGCCTGCTGTCCAGTTTCTTGAACGCAGTGGGTCTGGGCTCGGCAGAGGGGGCCTTTTCGCTGGATATGCTGTTTGACCGGCCCAGCGATGTGCCGTTGCCCAGTGGGGCCAGCAACCTTATTGACCTGCGCTTTGATATTGGCGCGGATGGAAGCCTGGGGCAACTGCGGGCGGTGGCGGGGCTCAACATGAACCGCACCACCTCGAGCGACTTTGATATTGCCGAAGTGGATTTCCGCAACCAGTTGCACTTTACGGGCTTCACCGCCGGGAGCATCCCCATTCCACTGCTGCCCAATTTGTTTGCCAACTTCCTGCGCAACCAGGTGGGGGCTATTCCGCTCTTTCCGGTTCCGGTTAAGCGGGCCGCCACCGACCCTGCCGACCTGCCCACCCGGGGAGATATTCGCATCATTGACGACATCTCTGCTGCCGACCGCGATGCGCTGGCGATCATGCTCACGTTTGCCGGGGGTAGTGCGGGCAATGCCGCGGGCCTGCAGCACTTTATCAATCCGGGCGAAACCGGGGCTATTGCCCTTTTCTTTCGCTGGCTGGCGCGGATTCTCAGGCCCAGGGTGGCCAGCGCCCTCCAGACCAGCGAGTCTAACTTCGACATTGGCGACGATTTTCTACGGCTCAACCGCACCATCCCGGTTTCGGGGGGCGGCGAGACCGCCGACCTGACCAGACTCGAGCTGCGCCTGCGGGATGGCTTCATCGAACTG
Organism: uncultured Meiothermus sp.; assembly: GCF_937863175.1. Taxonomy (GTDB): domain Bacteria; phylum Deinococcota; class Deinococci; order Deinococcales; family Thermaceae; genus Meiothermus. The sequence continues at coordinate 3,375 of NZ_CALMCQ010000037.1, forward strand.
AAGGGCGAAATTGCCAAGTCGGGCTTTTGCTATGACGCCACCGGCAAAATTGCAGGCCGCATCTGTGCCAAGGTGGTGGGTGGTGAACTGGTGTTCAAAGCCGAGATTGACAACCCCGATGTGGACATTGACATTCCCTGGTACTGCTGGCTGGGGGCAGCCGCGATCGGGGCCATCGCCGGGGGGCTGGTGGGGGTGCTGGTGGGGGCCGTGGTGGGTGCGGTGGGCGGAGCGGTCGTGGGCGGTGTGGTGGGTGGGGCCGTGGTGGGGGGCATTGTGGGGGCCATCCTGATTGGCATCCTGGTGCCGGTGCTGCTGGCCATCGCCGAGAACGTGATCGAAACCACGGTAGAAGGTATTGCTGGAAACCTGGCCGACAAGCTCCGACAAGACCTCCAGGTTCCCGCCATTGGCCTGAACCTGATCTTCCAGCGGGTTTTTATTGATGATGTAGCCATCAACTTCGATGCCAGGCCCATTGAGAAAGTGCCGATTCGGGCCTCGGGGGTGCTCGAGGTGCGCAACGGGCAGTTGATTGACCTCGACAACGGCCAGGTGGGTTCGGAAAGCATGGGCAGCGCCGACCTGGAGTGGCGCGGCAGCGGTTTTGGCCGCCAGCTTCGCACCCGCTGTGGAGCGCGGCTGGCCCGCACCGGCCTCCAGGATCTGGCGGGCATTTTGCGCTGGAAACTCTATCCCTTCCCCTACGCGGATGCCACGGTTCCCTTGCACGAATTGGCCATTCCGTTGCCCTTTCCCGACCTGCCCTTTTTGCCGGAGTCGCAAAAGTACCTCGAGACCCGCCTGGTGTATGCCCTCAAGACCGCCGAGGGCCGCTACAGCGTGGTGCAGGTGAGCGAGGTCTTCGATGATCGCATCCGCTTGAACTACAAAACCTACGAAAAACCCCTGCCCTCAGTGCAACTCGCGGGCGAGTTTGCCTGCGATGGGTGGCAGATACCCGAGGTGGTGGCCGACCTGGAAAACATCCGCTTCGAGGCGACCCCACGCGCCAACCTGCGTTTTCAGCCGGCCAGGGCCGCCCACCCTGCCCTGGCGCGGCTGGGGCGCTGGAGAAGAACGGTCACTCGCCAGACCTCCCGAACCGGCCATTTCCGGGCCACAGTGGAGAACTTTAGTGGAACCCTCAGTTACCACTGGCATGTAGCCGGAACCGACCTGCTGAAAAAACAGGGCAGTCTGGATATAGGCGGTCAGAAGGCTACTTTCCAGGTTGACCGGGATCACCTGATTCTGACCCTGCAAAACCAGAAATTGCCCAAGGCGCTGGAATTCCTGGTCAAGGTGACCGTAAACGATAAGGCCGGGAATGCCGTGAGCGCCTCCAAATGCGTCCGGTTTACGCCGTTCTGTAAGAGCGAGGTGGGTGTGATTCCGGTGTTTGATCTGCAGGTGAATACTTTCCACCAGCACTTTTCGGTGGTGCGGCTGCCGCTGGCGACCCTCCAGCCCGCCGCGGAACCTCCCGAAAAACAGCCTTCCAGGGTTTCCAGCCGCAGGCGGAAGTAAAGCGGGTTTACCCTGTCTCCCCCGCCTGGATTTCCGGGTGGGGGAGACGTTCTTTGCTTTCCACGATCAGTGCCTGGGCGGAGGTTCTTACCAGAGTGCTTCATACCAATGGCCTGCTCAGGCCGTAGGCTTCCAGCATCCGAAACATCAGCTCGCGGGTTTCTTCGTCGTCGGCGTAGTTCACGCTGTCGCTGGAAATCACCAGCACCGGCGAGAGGTCGTAGGCCCCAATCCAGGCTTCGTAGAGACGATTGAGCGAGGCCAGGTATTCGGGTGGGATGGTTTGCTCGTAGTCCCGCCCCCGGCGGGCGATGTGGGCTTGCAGGGTTTCGACCGAGGCGCGTACATAGATCAGCAGATCGGGCTTGCGCAGCGCCGGCGCAATGCCGTCGAAGAGGGCCAGGTAGGTTCGCCAGTCACGCTCGGAGAGATGGCCCTCGAGCCACAGGTTCTGGGCGAAGATAAAGGCATCCTCGAAGATGGTGCGATCCTGCACCACGTGCCGGGCCGGGTTGATCTGCTCGAGATGCTGCCCCAGCCGTTTGGCCAGGAAGAACACCTGCGATTGGAAGGCCCAGCGCCCCATATCCGCGTAGAAATCGGCCAGATAGGGGTTTTCGTCCACGGCCTCGTAGACCGGCCAAAGCCCGTAGCGTTCGGCCAGCAGTCCAGTCAGGGTGGATTTGCCAGAGCCAATATTGCCTGCAATAGCGATGTACATAGCGGTCAAGCGTCCAGGCCTCGAGGGCTACAAGTAGGGGGTCTCAGATGGGTTCTAGGACGGGTCATTTAGACTGGCCGCGTCCAGTGTCTTGCTGCGTGCATTGCTGCTTGCCGCTTTGGTTTCCAGCCGTTCGTGCACATGTCGCACCACCCAGTCGCGGTCGGCCTCGCGCTCGGCGAAGTTGAACTCCTGGGTGTCAATGATCCACAGCGGGTGGGGGTAGGTGGCGAAGTGGCGCTCGTAGAACTCACCCAGCCGGGCCAGGTACTCGGGGTCAATCTGCTTCTCGAAGACCCGGCCCCGGCGGCGGATGCGCTCAAAAATGACGGACAGCGGCGCACGCAGGTAGATGGTCAGGTCGGGTGTGGGAATCCTGGGCGCAAGGTTGGAATAGAGATCGTTGTACAGATCCCACTCGGCCCCGGAGAGGTTCATGGCGGCAAAAATTGCATCCTTGTCAAAGAGGTAGTCGGCTACCACCCCCCCCGCAAACAGGCTGGGCTGCGAGAGGGGCAGCAGTTGTTTGTACCTCGAGAGCAGGAAGAATACCTGCACCTTGAAGCCATAGCGAATGGGGTCTTGATAAAACATCGGCAGAAAGGGGTTATCCTCCACCACCTCATGCAAACTCTCGGCCCCCAACCGCTGGGCAATTAAGCTGGCCAGGGTGGTCTTGCCCACCCCAATCACACCCTCGATGGCTACATACATCTGCTTAAGGCTAAGAGCTAAACGCCCAAAGCGGAAGTCTTGACAGGTGGACACCAAAGGCTCAAGGCCAAAAAGACTTTGATTTCTGGCCTTCAGCTTGTGGCCAGAACCGGCATCGGGCTATGCCTGGAACCAGGGGTTTGGGAGGGGTGTGAGCGACAAGCCAGGGGTCAGTGTGGTTTGTGGCTCAACACGGGTGTTAGACCCGCGACGCCGGGCTTCCGACCGGCGCGTCAGCGCCGTGCAATCATGGTTACCGTCACCTCCAGCCGCCGCCCGTTGCGCCAGACAGTGAGACTGACCCGGTCGCCAGGGCGGAAGCGGGCAATGGTCTGGGTTACTTCGCTGGCATTGCGCATGGTGCGCCCTCCCACGGCCAGGATAATATCTCCCAGACTAACCAATTTACCGCGCTGGTCGCGCTGAGCGGGGCGAAGGCCAGCCCGTGCTGCCGGGCCGCCGGGTTGCACCTTTTCGATCATGGCCCCTCGAGTGGACAGCAAGCCCACCCGCCCCAGCAGGATGGGGTCGAGTTCTCCCAGGTCGAGCAGGGTAGCGCCCAGATTGCCGCGCTGGGGCACCCCGAAGCGCTCGAGGTCGCCCACGCTTTGTTGCACCAAAACACCCGGAATCGCTACCCCCACCCCCCCTACGCCGCTGAGGTCGCCCAGGGTGGCGTTGGCCACGCCAACCACGCGGCCCTGCAAGTCGAGTACTGGGCCGCCGGAGTTGCCTTGCACGATGCGGGCGTCGGTAAAGAGCAGGTCTCCAATCTCCGAGCCGATCTCGGGATCGAGGTCATTTTTTTCAGCAGCGGTGGGGCCAGCCCCGGCCAGGATGCCGTACGATGACAAATTGCGCTGACCGAAGGGGCTGCCAATCACCACCAGCCCCATCCCGACCGGTAGATTTTGCGAAGCGCCGAAGGAGAGCTGGGCGGGGGCAGTCACGCCCTGGACGGTCAGGATGGCGATATCAATGCCCTTGTCCACCGCGAACACCTGGGCCGGGAAGGAGCGCCCGTCGAAGAGCTGCACGCTGATGTCGCGCAGATCCTGCACCACGTGGTAGTTGGTGATAATGCGGCTGGGCGCGTAGAAAAAGCCCGACCCGTTGGTGGGGCCTTCGTTGCCTGTCTGGGGGTCACGCAGGATGCCAGAAATCTTGACCACCGCCGGCAAGGCCCGGCGAATCACCTCCACCCGGGCCACCTCCTCGGGCGTCGTGAGGCGGGGCGCCTGGGCGAAAGCCTGGCTCAGGGCCAGCAGGATCATAAGAGCAAACATGCGCATCATCAGCAAACCTTTCTCATTCTCATATGCCGATGGTGAGTAATCAATAGCAGTTCCTCAGAAGACCTCAAAAGTGGGGTTTTACTACTCGGGAACAAATTTTTGTTGATAAAAAAGACCCTTTTGGATGTTCAAGAAACCTTAATCTGGCTGCCTATGCTGCGCCTTATGGAGGTTGTCAAACCCGTGAGGCCCATCGGTCCTGCTGCACGGCTACGGACATAGTACCCCGCGATATGCCGTGCTGGATGTGGCAACAAGCATACCTGGAAACCCCTACATAACCTCTGGAGCCTGCAAACCCAACAGCTCCAACCCCTGCTTGAGCGTCTGTCGCAAGGCCTTGACCAGTTCCAGCCGCACGCCACGCAATCCCTCGGGAGCAGTCAGTACCGGGGTGGCGGGCCTGCCATCGGGGGTTTTGGCGTTGTAGAAGCTGCTCCAGGCAGCAGCCAGCTCGAGCAGATACTGGGCCAGGATGTGCGGGGCTTTGTTACGAGCAGCATCCTGCAGTACCTCGGGGAAGCGCAGGAGGTGCTTGGCCAGAGCAACTTCGTGGGATGTGGTCAGGGAAAAATCGGTTCTTTCGCTCGAGACGCCCTGCTCTTCAGCTTTACGCAGAATCGAGCCCGCACGGGCGTAGGCATACTGAATGTAGGGGCCGGTGTCGCCCTCGAAGCTCAGGGCCTGGTCGTAGCGAAAGTCAATCTGCTTCCTGGCCTCGGTTTTGATCATGGCGAAGCGCACCGCCCCCACCCCGATCTGCTCGGCGGCCTCCTGGGGGCTGGGGTGGTCGGGGTTTTTCTCGGCAATCACTGCCCGTACGCGCTGCACCGCTTCGTCCAGCACCTCGTCCACCGAGACCACAATGCCCTTGCGACCCGACATCTGCTTGCCTTCCAGCAGCACGGTTTCGTAGGCCAGGTGGAAGCAGCGCTCGGCCAGGTCGTGCCGCCCCTCGACCTCGAGCGAAGCCTGGACTACCCGCAGCGCATGGCTCTGGCGGGCATCCACCACATTGATGGTCTCGCTGGCCCCGCCAAAAGGCATGGGAAGGCCCTCGGGGTGGGTGCTGTAGAGCCTGGTTCCACTGGGCTGGGTGTCGTATTCCTGGAACTTAATACCCTCCAGAATCCCCATTTTCCAGAACTGGAGGCCGATGTCCTTGGCGGTGTAGGTGGAGGTTCCGTTGGAGCGAATCAGCACCAGGTAGGGGTCTTCCAGACCGGGAATAAAAGCGCTGGTGTCCATTACGAAAGCCCCGGCGTACTTGCCCTCGCGGGGGCGCGAGACATAAGGCGAGCCTTCCAGCGCTTTCATGGCCTTCGCCAAAAGCCCCTCACGCACAATGTCCGACTCCCACACCAGGGCGTTGTACTCGGCCCCCAGGCGGTAGATGGTCTGAAGCTGCGAGCGCAAAATCTTGTCCACCTCGAGCCGCAACCCGCCTTCTTCCAGACGGTGCAAAGTCTTCTGCACGCCCTGCTCGATAGCCACTTTTTTATCTGGATCTTCCATCTCCTGGTGCAGCCGCACATAGGCGTCGCCAACCCAGTGGTCATACTTACCATAGCCCTCCGGGCTGCCCAGGCCGAAGTATTCCAGCGCATACAGGCTCTCGGCGGCCTGCCGCCCGGTGTCGTCAATGTAGTTCATCACCTCGAGGTTGCGCCCGGCAAAGCGCAGAATCCGGGCCAGCGAGTCGCCCAGGCAGATGTTGCGCAGATGTCCCACATGTAGCTCTTTGTTGGGGTTGACCGAGGTGTGCTCCAGGAGCACCTTGCCCGCAGTTTGGGGGAAGGGCTGGATGGGCTCGAGGGCGGCCTGAACCAGAAAGGCAGGCTCGAGTTCGAAGTTGAGGTAGCCCCCGGCCACAAAGGTACGCCTGACCCAGGCCGGTAGCTGGATGTTTTGCACCAGGTCGGCGGCAATTTGTGGTGGAGCCTTGCGAAGCGCGCGGGCCAAACCCATGGCGACGGGGGTGCCGTAGTCGCCTTCCTTGCCAGCCGGGGTTTCCTGCACAATGATTTCGGGCAATTCCTGGAGGCCCAGGACTCCCAGAGCCTGGACGATGGCTTCTTTGAGGTGGGACTTGATGTCGGGACGTAGCTCTAACACCGCAATAGGATAGCAGTTTGGCGGAGCCTCGACCTATAGCCCAACCACGTGTATCCTAGGGGAAAGCCAGAGGCGCGATGCTCGACCCTACCCGTATCACCAAACCGGTGAGGTACTCCTCGCCGTTGGAGGGTCAGACCTCGCTGCGGATCCGCTCGAGGCGCCTGGAGGGGTGGAGTAAACCCGAATGCAACGATCAGCAGTTCGCCTGCCACCCACTTTTTGAGCGGGATCCAGTGCGCGGGATAGCGCACTTCGTGGCCTGCTCGATCCCTGACCAAACCAGACCCCCGCACCGGGCGCAGGCCTTTACGGGTCTCTTTCGGGAGGCCGAGCGGGAAGGGCTTAGACCGAGACTATCTCGAGGGTACCTGAAAGTACATCACGTTACTGGAGCCAGTTTGGGGGATGACTCTCCCTTGTTATCATGGATGCCCTCCACCCGGTTCGCCATGAACAGGTCAGATCCAGGTCGGCAAATCTCCCCCATGGGAGCAAACTTTGACTTAAGGCATGGACTCTTTCTTCTCAGGGGTGGTTAAATAGGGGTAATGAGGTGGATATGAGGCGAACATGCGAGGGTTCATTATGCGAAACTGGCTGATGGGGGGAGGTGTCCTGCTGGTGGCAGCGCTCTTTTTGGGATTGATGGCCGGTGCTGGAGCCTTCACCGCCGATCGCGCCCACGCACTTTCCTATCTTTCTGACGATCCCAAAGCATGCGTGAACTGTCACGTCATGCGTGAGGCACACACTTCGTGGGAACGCTCGAGCCACCGCAATGTAGCCAAGTGTGTTGACTGTCACCTGCCCCACGATACCGTGGGTAAGTGGACGGGTAAAGCCGTGGACGGCTGGAACCACTCGGTAGCTTTCACCCTGCAAAACTTTCACGAACCCATCCAGATAAAGCCGCGTGGCCTGAAGATTGTGGAGCAGAGTTGCGTGAACTGCCACCGCAATTTTGTTAGCGGGATTGTGCAAGCCCATACCGGTTTTGTTGCCGCCCGCGCCAACCTGCAAGCTAAGAGCAGCGGCCTGGGCTGCCTGCACTGCCACAGCGATGTAGGTCACGGGCAGTAGGGGGATGTTTATGAATAAACGATGGTTATGGATCGGCGCTGCAGTGGCGGTTCTGGCTGCACTGGGAACCTTTGGCCTTCTGGCTCTGCTGAGCAATATCGGCTTACGGCAGGCCGAGGCGCAGGAGGTAGCATTCAGGGTGGTCGAAATCACCGAGGACACCCATGACGCCTCGGTCTGGGGCCAGAACTTCCCCTTACAGTATGATACTTTCATTCGTACGGTAGATATCGAGCGCACCCGCTTCGGCGGATCGGAGAACATCCAGAAGCTGGACAAATACCCCCATCTTCGCGTTCTGTGGGATGGGTTCCCGTTCGCGGTGGATTTCCGTGAAGAGCGGGGCCACCATTTCATGCTCTACGATCAGCGCCAGACCGAGCGGGTGCATCAGTTCAAGCAGCCGGGCTCCTGCCTCAACTGCCACTCAAGTGTAATCGAGGCCTATCGCACGGCTGCGGTGCAGGCTGGCCTGCCTGCCGATAAGATCCACACCGAGGAGGCACTCTGGAAGGGTTTTGAGGCCATCAATGCGATGCCCTGGACAGAAGCCAACAAACTGGTTAAAAACCCCATCTCCTGCATTGACTGCCACGATCCCAAGACCATGGCCGTGCGGATAACCCGTCCTGCCTTCAAGGTTGGCATCCAGGAGCTGGCCAAATCCAAGGATCCCGTGCCACATCTGCCCAGCATTGAACGCTGGCGGGCTGGCGACCGCAGGATACCCTATGATGCCAACCGCGATGCTAGCCGGCACGAGATGCGCTCGCTGGTCTGTGCTCAGTGTCACGTTGAGTACCACTTCGACAAGCCGCCTACCCGCACCCTGATCTTCCCCTGGCGGCACGGTCTGAAGGTCGAACATGCCCTCCAGTACTTTGACGAGATCGGCTGGAGAGACTGGGTACACAAGCGCTCTGGGGCCGAGGTAATGAAGATTCAGCACCCCGAGTTTGAGCTGTGGTCACAAGGCCCGCACTCCAACGTGGCCTGTGCCGACTGCCACATGCCCTATGAGCGCGTGGGTGCGGTCAAGATCACCAACCACCATGCCCGCAGTCCCATGCTCAACATCGCCCAGAGCTGCCAGACCTGCCACAACATCTCGGAAGATGAACTGCTGAAGCGGGTGGAAACCATCCAGGTGCGCACCGACAAGCTTCAGGAGCAGGCCAAGCAGGCAACAGTTGACCTGATTGAAGCCATCGTCAAGGCTAAGGACGCCGGAGCCAGCGACGAAGCCCTCAAGCAGGCCCGCACCCTTCAGCGTTCCGCACAGTTTAAGGTGGACTGGGTATTCTCGGAAAACTCTCGAGGTTTCCATGCGCCCCAGGAGGCCGCCCGCATCCTGGGTGAGTCCATTGACGAGGCTAGAAGAGGTGTTCTTGAAGCCTACCGGGCCGAGGTCGCAGCCAGGCAGTAGCCCCGATCCAGGCAGTCAAAACCCCCGCCATGCTGCGGGGGTTTTGAGGTATCGGCGAGATCAGGCAGGCGTTAGCTCCACCACCCGATCCACCAGGGCCAGCCAGCTTTTGTCGTGGGTAGCGATTACTACCCCCC